>CALWGN010000249.1 GCA_944380055.1 uncultured Lachnospiraceae bacterium | reverse complement strand
CTTTTTTTATCCCATCACAAGAAAAGGAACAAATGTTCAAAGAACGAATGTTCTTTTTACCTATATACATTTTATAAATCCTATGTTATAATTTATTAACAGAAACGTATTGTTAGAACGTGAGTACATGGTTACACTAATAGTACAGACTTTTTTATATTTCGATATGGACCTTTTATTAAAAGAAAAGGATAAGAAATAAAACGATTTTTGTTTCGGAGGTGTAAAGTCAAATGAAGTTTAAGTTACACAGTGAATTTCAACCAACAGGGGATCAACCCCAAGCCATTGAACAGTTAGTAGAAGGATTTCAAAAAGGAAATCAGTTTCAGACGTTATTAGGTGTTACTGGTTCAGGAAAAACATTTACCATGGCAAATGTAATTGAGAGATTGCAAAAACCAACATTAATTATTGCCCATAATAAAACATTAGCAGGACAGTTATATAGTGAATTTAAAGAATTTTTTCCAGAAAATGCAGTAGAATATTTTGTATCTTACTATGATTATTATCAACCCGAAGCCTATGTGCCATCCACAGACACATACATTGAAAAAGATTCTGCCATTAATGATGAAATTGACAAGTTACGACTATCAGCAACGGCAGCCTTAGCAGAGAGAAAAGACGTAATTATTATTGCGTCAGTATCGTGTATTTATGGATTAGGTAGCCCCATTGATTATAAGGAAATGGTACTTTCCTTGCGACCAGGAATGATTAAGGATAGAGATGAAGTCATTCATAAGCTAATTGATATTCAATATACAAGAAATGATATGGATTTTCATCGTGGAACTTTTCGAGTGCGTGGAGATGTAGTAGAAATATTCCCAGCTACATCATCAGAACGGGCGGTACGAGTGGAATTTTTTGGCGATGAAATCGACCGTATTACAGAAATTGATTCATTAACAGGAGAAATCAAAAGCAGATTAGAGCACGTTGCATTTTTCCCAGCTTCTCACTATGTTGTTCCAAAGGAAAAAATAGAACTAGCCGCAAAACGAATTGAAGAGGAATTAAAAGAGCAAGTTGCTTATTTTAAGGAAGAGGATAAGCTAATTGAAGCACAAAGAATTGCAGAAAGAACTCATTTTGATGTAGAAATGATGAAAGAAACTGGATTTTGTTCAGGCATTGAAAACTACTCAAGACATTTAACAGGAGCGCCAGCAGGAGAACCGCCACATACATTAATTGATTATTTTCCAGAAGAGTTTTTAATTATTGTAGATGAATCTCATATTACAATTCCACAAGTAAGAGGTATGTATGCAGGAGACCGTTCTCGTAAAATGACATTAGTAGATTATGGATTTCGTTTGCCATCGGCCCTTGATAACCGTCCATTAAACTTTTCAGAATTTGAAGGTAAAATTGACCAAATGTTATTTGTGTCAGCCACACCAAATGATTATGAAAATGAGCATGAAATGTTACGAGCAGAACAAGTAATTAGACCAACAGGACTATTAGATCCCAAAATTGAAGTACGACCAGTAAAAGGTCAAATTGATGATTTAGTTGGTGAAATTAGAAAAACAGTAAAAGAGAAAAATAAGGTACTAATTACTACTCTTACAAAACGAATGGCAGAAGATTTAACAAGCTATTTAAAGGAAGCAGATATTCGTGTAAAATATTTACATTCAGATATTGATACACTAGAAAGAGCACAAATTATTCGTGATATGCGTTTGGATGAATTTGATGTTTTAGTAGGAATCAACTTACTAAGAGAAGGGTTAGATATTCCTGAAATTGCGTTAGTAGCTATTTTAGATGCAGATAAGGAAGGATTTTTGCGTTCCGAAACATCACTTATTCAGACCATTGGACGTGCTGCTAGAAATGCAGATGGTCGAGTAATTATGTATGCAGATACTATTACAGATTCGATGTCTAAGGCCATTAGTGAAACAGAGAGAAGACGTGCGATTCAAGAGAAATATAATGAAGAACATGGTATTACACCACAGACAATAAAAAAGGCAGTTCGTGATTTGATTCGTATTTCTAAATCAGCAGAAGAAGCAGCGGATAAGCTAAAGAAAGATCCAGAGTCTATGACAGAAAAGGAACTAAATAAGCTAATAAAAGATATTACGAAAAAGATGAAGCAAGCAGCAGCAGAATTAAACTTTGAAGCGGCAGCAGAGCTTAGAGATCAGTTAAAAGAATTAAGAAAACATCTAGAAGAATTAGAAAACTAGGAGGAACTATGTCAGAGAAGCAATATATTAAAATAAGGGGAGCAAATGAGCATAACCTAAAAAATATAGATTTAGATATACCAAGAAATGAGTTAGTTGTTTTAACGGGACTAAGTGGTTCAGGGAAATCATCGTTAGCATTTGATACGATTTATGCAGAGGGACAACGAAGATATATGGAATCTTTGTCTTCTTATGCAAGACAGTTTTTAGGACAAATGGAAAAACCAAATGTAGAAAGCATCGAAGGATTATCTCCAGCTATTTCTATTGACCAAAAGTCAACAAACCGTAACCCTCGTTCAACGGTTGGTACAGTAACAGAAATCTATGACTATATGCGTTTATTATATGCTAGAATAGGGATACCTCATTGTCCTAAGTGTGGAAGAGAGATTAAAAAGCAAACGGTAGACCAGATGGTAGATAGTATTATGGAATTACCAGAAAGAACGAAAATACAATTATTAGCACCAGTAGTTCGTGGACGTAAAGGGCGTCACGAAAAGGTGCTAGAACAAGCGAAAAAAAGTGGCTATGTTCGTGTTCGTATTGATGGAAATCAATATGAGTTAACAGAAGATATTACACTAGAAAAAAATATTAAGCATAACATTGAAATTGTTGTAGATAGACTTGTTATCAAAGAAGGAATTGAACAACGTTTGGCTGATTCTGTGGAAAACGTATTAAAGCTTTCTGATGGATTGTTGATGGTTGATGTCATTGATGGAGAAATGCTTACATTTAGCCAAAGCTTTTCTTGTCCAGATTGCCATATTAGTGTAGATGAAATTGAGCCAAGAAGTTTTTCTTTTAATAATCCATTTGGTGCTTGTCCAGAATGCTTTGGTTTAGGGCATAAAATGGAATTTGATGAAGATTTAATGATTCCAGATAAATCTTTAAGTATTAATGAAGGTGCTATTGTTGTTATTGGTTGGCAATCTTGTACTGATAAGGGAAGTTATACAAGAGCAGTACTAGATGCGCTAGCAAAGGAATTTAACTTTAGTTTGGATACACCATTTGAACAATATCCAAAGGAAATCCATGATTTACTTATTTATGGAACAGATAAAGAAGTAAAAGTATATTATAAAGGACAACGTGGGGAAGGAATTTACGATGTTGTATTTGAAGGTTTAATAAAAAATGTGGAACGACGTTATCGTGAAACTGGTTCTGAAACTGTAAAAGCAGAATATGAAACATTTATGCGTATTACACCTTGTAAAGTGTGTGGTGGACAACGTCTAAAAAAGGAATCTTTAGCAGTTACTGTTGGTGATAAAAATATTTATGAGTTAACAGATATGTCTATTAAAGATTTATATGTATTTTTAGAGGGGTTACAACTAACTTCTATGCAGTTATCCATCGGTGAGCAAATTTTAAAAGAGATTAAAGCTAGAATTCGTTTCCTAGTAGACGTTGGGCTAGACTATTTAAGTTTATCAAGAGCAACTGGTACATTATCAGGAGGGGAGGCACAAAGAATTCGTTTGGCAACGCAAATTGGATCTGGTTTAGTTGGTGTTGCATATATTTTAGATGAGCCAAGTATTGGGCTTCACCAAAGAGATAATGATAAGCTATTAAATACACTTCTCCATTTAAGAAATCTAGGAAATAGTGTAATAGTTGTAGAGCATGATGAAGATACCATGCTAGCAGCAGATTATATTGTGGATATTGGACCAGGAGCAGGAGAACATGGTGGACAAGTAGTAGCAACAGGTACTGCAAAGGAAATTATGGCAAATGAAAACTCTGTTACTGGTGGATATTTAAGTGGAAGAATTAAAATTCCAGTTCCAGAACAAAGAAGAAAACCAACAGGATGGCTTACTGTTTATGGTGCAAAAGAAAATAACTTGAAAAATATAGATGTAAAGTTTCCATTAGGAGTATTTACGTGTGTTACTGGTGTTTCAGGTTCAGGAAAAAGCTCTTTAGTCAATGAAATTTTGTACAAAGTATTGGCAAAAAAGTTAAATAGAGCAAGACTAATTCCAGGAGCCCATAGAAAAGTAGATGGTGTAGAGCAGTTAGATAAAATTATAGCCATTGACCAAAGCCCAATCGGAAGAACACCACGCTCAAATCCAGCTACTTATACGGGAGTATTTGATATGATTCGTGATTTATTTGCATCTACCTCTGATGCAAAGGCAAAGGGATATCAAAAAGGAAGATTTAGTTTTAACGTAAAAGGTGGTCGTTGTGAGGCTTGTAGTGGTGATGGTATTATTAAAATTGAAATGCATTTTTTACCAGATGTATATGTTCCTTGTGAAGTTTGTAAAGGAAAGCGTTACAATCGTGAAACGTTAGAAGTATTATACAAAGGAAAAAATATTCATGATGTATTAGATATGACCGTAGAAGAAGCATTAACCTTTTTTGAAAATGTACCTTCTATTAAACGAAAAATTCAAGCATTATATGATGTAGGGTTATCTTATATTCGTTTGGGTCAGCCGTCTACAACCCTATCAGGGGGAGAGGCACAGCGTATTAAGTTAGCTACTGAATTAAGTAAAAGAAGTACAGGAAAAACAATCTATATTTTAGACGAACCAACGACAGGACTTCATTTTGCAGATGTTCATAAATTAACAGAAATTCTTCAAAAGTTAACCGATGGAGGAAATACGGTTGTAGTTATTGAGCATAATTTAGATGTAATTAAAACTGCAGACTATATTATTGATATTGGTCCAGAAGGTGGTATTGGGGGTGGAACTGTTATTGCTAAGGGAACACCAGAAGAAATAATAAAAGAAGAAGCTTCTTATACTGGAAAATATATAAAGAAATATTTAGAAAAATAAATAATGTAAGCGTAGTAAAGTGAGTAGTTCTCTAAATATAGAGGGCTGCTCACTATTTATTTTATTATAAGATGAGAGTAAAAATAGGAGTGGAAAATTTTATAGTAGCAATTTGTATAATTTTGTATACAGCATAAAAATATGGTGTTAGGAGTACTAAGTTTTGTTACTAAAAAATTATGATTTATATAGAGAAAAAAGTTAATAAAATTGAAAAATAAAATACATATAAATGTAAAATACTATTGTAACCTTTTTCTTTTTTTATTTATCTATATTATATATGAAAAAATTACACTTTACAAATAAATTTTATATTACTTAATATAGCATTTATAAGTAAATTCTACCTAATGATAAAGTAAAGAGAGGTGTACTGGCATGAGACAAGGGAATATTATTATAAGGCAAAGTAGAAGAGAAAGAAAAAGGAGAAGACAGAGGAGACAAGGGCTTATCATAACAGGGGTAATTATGTGTTTTACTTGTATCTTTGTTTCAAAAAGTATGATAGGAAAAATACAGGAAAGTGAACAATTGATAAGCAATAGTAATTGGACCATAGAGGAAAATATAGATAGTCAAAATGAGAAAAATAATATTAGAAGTGTTGATAATCAAGTTGTAAATCAAAGTGAAGATGATATAATAAATACAACACCAAGTGATAATAATATAACAAATACAGAGCTAAGTGAGGCTAGTATAGGAAATACGATACCAAGCGATAATACTATAGCAAATACAACTCCAAACAAAGATAATATTATAAATACAGCACCAAATGAAAATAATGTATCAAAGATAAATCAAAGTCAACAAGAGTCATTGCCACAAGAGGTAGAACATCAAATAATACCAATACAACCAAATGATAAGGGATACCAATTTCATACAGTGGATGATACTTATTTTAATGACGCATTATTTATTGGTGATTCTAGAACAGTAGGATTAGCAGAATATGCAAGATTTAACAATGCAGACTATTTTGCAAGTTTAGGTATGTCAGTATTTCAGGCATTTAATATAGAAGTATCAGAAGCAAGTATAGGGAAAATAAAGCTAGAGGATTTATTAAGGCAAAATAAATATGGAAAAATTTATATTATGCTCGGTATTAATGAAATTGGATATAACTTTGATCTTGTTGTTGCTGAATATGAAAAAATGATAAATAGAATTCAAGAGTTGCAACCAAGTGCAAAAATTATAATACAGGCAAATATGCATGTTGGACATAAGAGAGAACAAGCAGATCCAATTTATTCTGTTGACAGAATTAACAATTTGAATGGCAGAATAAAACAAATAGCAGATACAAAGCATTTACCATACATTGATGTAAATCCAATATTTGACGATAAAACAGGTAGATTAGATAGTAAATATACGACAGATAGTGTACACGTATTAGGAAAATATTATAAAGTGTGGGCAGATTGGTTAAAAACAAAGGCTGTATAAGAAAGGTAGTAAAAGAATGTGAAAGAGGAAGAATGGTTTTGTAATAAAGTAAAAGAATGTGAAACTAGTCTATATCGCTTAGCATTTAGCATATTACAAAATGAAGAAGATGCAAAAGATGCGGTTCAGGAGACAATTTTTATAGGCTATAAAAATATAAAAAACTTACATAATAGAGAAAAGTTTAAACAGTGGATGATGCAGATTGTAGCAAATACATCTTACTCTATGTACAATAAGAGAAAAAAGTATATGACGATAGAGTCATTTTTAAAAACAGAGCAGGATAGGAGAAAAGAAAATATTGATTATATAGAACTTTGGGAAGTTATAAATAAATTAAATCAAGATTTGCGTAACGTTATTATTCTTTTTTATTGTGATGAGTTAACAATTAAAGAAATTAGTCGTATATTAAATATTTCTCAAGGTGCTGTAAAAACCAGATTATCAAGAGCAAGAGAAAAGATTAAAGTGCTATTGCAAGGCGATGATGAAAAAACATGGAAATAATATGAAAATAGTAGTGGAAAATACTATTATATTATTATTGAAATTTTCTGTATTATAGGGTACGATATCTTTGTCTTTAATAAGAAAATAAATTTGTATTATGTAGTCAGCTATATTTTCTTATTAAAATTTTGATAGAACATTATTATAATAAGATAAGGAGGACGTTATTGTAGTATTTTACAATAATAATTAGCACATAGTATGAAACAACAACTTATTATGCTCGGAACTGGAAGTGCAATGGTGACAAAATGCTATAATACTTGCTATGCTATTAGGATTGAAGAAGAGTACTTATTAGTAGATGCAGGTGGAGGAAATGGGATTTTTGTACAATTAGACGAGGCACACATTCCTTATACGAATATTCATCATATGTTTTTGACTCATGGTCATACAGACCATATATTAGGTGCAATATGGATGATAAGAAAAATTGCTGCTTTAATGGAACAAGGAAAGTATGAAGGGAATTTTTCTATTTATTGCCATGATGAGGTTGCTCATATGCTTCATACATTTTGCGATATGACATTAACAAGTAAGTTATTGCAGTATATTGGTCAACGCATTCAAATCGAAATAGTAGAAAATGGAGAAACAAGGCAGACGAAATACTTGCAGTTACAATTTTTTGATATTTTTTCAACAAAGGCAAAGCAATTTGGAGTCAGGGTAGTTTTACCAGATGGACAAAACATAGCTATTTTAGGAGATGAGCCATATAATCCAAAGTGTCAATCTTATGTAAAGGACAGTGATTGGCTACTAAGTGAAGCATTTTGTCTTTATGAACATAGAGAACAATTTAAACCATATGAAAAAAATCATAGTACAGCATTAGATGCTGGAAAACTAGCAAGTGAATTAAATGTAAAGAATTTACTTTTATATCATACAGAAGATACGTATTTATCTACAAGAAAAGACACATATACAAAAGAGGCAAAACAATATTTTAAAGGGAATGTATATGTGCCAGACGATTTAGAAGTTATTACTTTATAGAATAGAGCGTCAAAAGGGAGGTCTTTAAGATTATAGTAGCACTTTATACAAATAGTGAATACTATAACTGTTCATATAAAATATATATTTGATATGGGGTGTTTTCTTAAATTAACTCCCACTCTACCCACAGGTACTTTTGCAAACTTGTAAAGGACATAAGTGACTTTTAATCACTTATGTCCTTTTCTCAGATAGGAATAGCAATAGACTTGGAAGTTTCAGAAGTAGCCAATGCTATTTGAAACTTCTATGCGTTGCTGTTGCAACACTTTATGCTCACAAATTCTACGAAAACTGACTACCGTAGGAAACATATGTTTTATTGGATAGTTTTGCTATATAGAAAATTTATTTGTGCAAATTGCTATCATAAAGTCTCACCATATTCTTTGAACACTCTATCTTTTTAGTACGCTTCTTTGTTAGAAGCACTAGAACTTTGTTGTAATTCATTATATATGTGTTCGTATCGATAGGAATAAATGCTATTTTTATTCCAGATAAAAGAAAAATCATAAGTTAAATCAAAGTCTGTGAGAGGAATTTTTATTAATTGATTGGAAGATAATTCTTCTTCCACTGCTGTTTCATATAAAAATGCAATACCACAATCTTCTATGGCTAATCTCTTAATAATATCTAAAGCACCAATTTCCATATTACAAGAAAAATCAGAAAGAGAAAATCCTTTCATATCAAGATATTGTTGAAGAATTTCACGACTGCTAGAGCCTTTTTCACGAGTAATAATAGTCTCGTGTAGTAAATCACCAATTTTGGTAGGCGGGATAGAAAATATATGAGATGGACTACTAACAGCAACAAAAGCCTCTTTGGATAAAATTCGATAGTCATACTCATTTTTAGGGAAGTATCCTTCTACTAGAGCAAAATCAATAATTCCGTCATCTATTAATTTTAATAATTCTTTTGTCGTTCCAACAATCATTTGTATAGATGGATTTTCATATTTTTTTATATAAGTTACAAGCTTTTTACTTATAATAGCTTCAGAAATAGTCCTTGTCACACCAAACTTTAAATTAGGAGTATCATTTGATACTTGTTTTAGTTGATTTTTTAACTGATTCACATCATTTTTGATTGTTGTTACTGCTTGAAGTAGTATATTACCTTTTTCTGTTAGATGTATTTGTTTTCCTACATGATAAAATAGCTTAACTTCATAAAAATCTTCTAAAAAGTGAATGTGCTGAGAAACTGCTGGCTGAGTAATCATAAGTTCTTTGGCAGCTTTCGTAAAATTCATATACTTACATACGGTAATAAATGTTTCAATTCTAAAGTCTAACACGTTATATTCCCCCTATTTACAAAAAGATAAAAATATATTATGGATAAATAATTATTTATAATTATACTTTATAAATAATATGTGGTAAAGTACAAGTGTAATGAAAGCAAAAAAACAAGGAGGTATTGTTATGAAAGGCAAGGAGTCAAAAGCTCAAATTTTATGGAAACTATTTAAAGCCACTTTTATGCTTAGTGCATTTACTTTTGGTGGTGGCTTCGTTATTGTATCACTAATGAAGAAAAAGTTTGTAGAGGAATTGAAATGGCTAGAGGAGGAAGAAATGCTAGATATTTCAGCCATTGCTCAATCATCTCCAGGGCCAATTCCTATTAATGCATCTGTTATCTTAGGGTATCGTATGGCAGGTATTGTAGGCTCTTTAGTAGCTATTTTAGGTACAGCTATTCCACCAATGATTGTTATTTCTGTTATTGCATATTTTTATGAGGAGTTTAGAAATAATCCAGTTATTAATATTGCATTACAAGTAATGCGTGCAGGTGTTGCTGCCGTGATTTTTGATGTTGTATTAAATTTAGCAAAAAATGTATGTAAAACAAAGAGAATATTATATATAGGGCTAATGGTATGTGGATTTATTGCTACCGCTGTGTTTGATATTAGTGCAATGATAGTTATATTATGTTGTTTGATAATTGGAATTATTGATTTAATAATAGATACAAAGACGAAAGGCAGGGAGTAACAATGATATTATTGCAATTGTTTTTTAGTTTTATTCAAGTAGGGCTATTTAGTGTTGGTGGAGGATATGCTGCAATTCCATTAATTCAAAATCAAATTGTAGACGTTCATGGGTTAATGACATTAAGTGAATTTACAGATTTAATTACTATTGCAGAAATGACACCAGGGCCAATTTCTATTAATTCAGCAACATTTGTAGGAACAAGGCTAGCGGGAGTGCCAGGAGCGATTATTTGTACACTTGGTTGTATTTTACCATCATTTTTTATATGTTTAGCACTTGCATTTTTCTATTATAAATATCGTAACTTTTCAGGAGTACAAAAAATTTTAGCGTCTCTTAGGCCAGCAGTTGTTGCGCTAATTGCATCAGCAGGATTATCTATTTTATTGTTAGGCTTATTTAATGCAGAAGGAAGTGAGATTGTACTTTCTAATTTTAGACCTGTAGAATGCATTCTTTTTGTAGGAGCATTTATCATATTAAGGAAATATAAAGCGAGTGCGATTTCTATTATATTTGGAACAGGAGTTGTTGGAACCATCATTTATTTAGTTATACAGTATATATAAAACATAAGAAAAACCTCTAATGCTTGCATTTATAAGAAAAACTTGTTAAAATTGCATAGGAATCTTTAACTTGGAGGTGACAACGTTGGAAGTATATGGACCATTTGCATCCTTATATGATTCATTTATGGACGAAACACCATATGAAACATGGGTTAGTTATATTCATAAAATTTTATTAGAAAATAATATAGATGGTGGGCTTATGTTAGAGTTAGGTTGTGGTACAGGAACGATAACAGAAGCGTTTGCAAAATTAGGCTATGATATGATAGGTGTAGACATTTCAGAAGAAATGTTAGAGATAGCTATGGATAAGGCAAGAAAAAATCAATCAAATAGCTTATATTTGCTTCAGGATATGAGAGAGTTTGAATTATATGGCACAGTAAAAGCAGTAATTAGTCTATGTGACTCTATGAATTATTTATTAGAGGAAGAGGATATAATAGAAGTTGTTCGTTTAGTCAACAACTATTTAGACCCAAAGGGATTATTTATTTTTGACTTAAAAACAGATTACTATTATAAAAATGTAATGGGTAATAGAATATTTGGCGATAATAAAGAGAATGGAAGTTTTATTTGGGATAATTACTACTTTGAAGATGAGAAAGTTAACGAGTATGGGTTAACAATTTTTTGAAAGCTAGAAAATGGTTTATATGAAAAATCAGAAGAAATACATCATCAAAGAGCTTATGAATTAGAAGAAATTAAGTCTATGATTGAAGCAGGTGGAATGGAATTTGTAGCTGCATATGG
>CALWGN010000248.1 GCA_944380055.1 uncultured Lachnospiraceae bacterium | reverse complement strand
TTTCCATCAGGAACAAACATATAACCATCTCGCTCTCCCAATGTTGTATATCCCAAAAATGGATATACATAAATACTTCCTAAGTGCATTTGATCATTTTCTTCTACTATAGAGTCATTTGGAATTTCTACTTCTAGTCCTTTTTCTGTTAGAGCTACTTTAAGCTTCATTTTAATAGAATACTGTGTTAGATTAATTTGTGCTTCAAATCCATTGTCTGTAATAGTTGTATCTATTTCAGCTTTTGCTGAAATTAAATCTGATGTTTTTGTATTTAAATTTTCCAATATTTCAAAACCAATTCCAGAACGAACAAAATTTTTCCACGTTTCATTGATTGTTTCATCTTCTTTTTCCACAGTAGATTCCATAATTGCACCAGTATTTTTATCTCTAACAATAATGGATAGTGTCTCTTCTTTTAAATAAAGCTGATGTGTATCATTTTCTGCTATTTTCTTATGACCTTTAATTTCATTTACTTCTTCTTTTACTATGGCATTTCTTACTGACTCATTTTCCTCTGCATAAACAACACCTACAGATGCTTGTAACGCAAATAATATAATAAATACATAGGAAATAATTTTTCCAATTACACTATATTTTTTATTGCCCAATACGATACACCACCTCTCTATATAGTGCTGTTACAAATTCAACAACTTGGCGACATAATACATATAATATAAAAGCAAGTAATGCTAAGATTAATACTGTGAATAATGTTAGAAATATAATTTTTATAGTTTCTTTTACTGAATAGTTATTAATTTCCTTTATAGCTATGAAAATTAATATCAACATCCATACTGTTACAAACGTATTAGAAAGACTAACTAGAAATACTTCATTATATGTAATTACATTTCCTAGTAATATAATAAATGGTAAAAATATTACTAATGGTGCTAAACTATATGCAAATCCACAATATAGCTGTTTAAAAGTTCCTTCCCCATCATTAATAGTGCACATTAAATAGCAACAAATGGTTAGTACAAAAAATACAATAAATACTTTTCCAATATCACTGACTAAATCATATCTTCCTTCTCTTACTGTTTTTAATAAAAATCCACAATAATATTTGTTAATGATAGTTAATATAGTAAAGGTACTTAAAATAATATTAGCACAAAGATAAGAGCATTTTCCTTCCCAACGAACAGCATAACAGCCATCAATTGGGTGCTTCATAAAAGTAGATAAATATCTTATTTGAATTATAAGCTTCTTATTTGTTATCTTACTTACTTTACTATCAAAGAAATGAAACATTCCTTTTCTCTTTCCTAGCTTTAATAGCTTCCATATAATTACTACTGCAATAACAATACCGATACAAGATACAATATTTTCTTTTAACCATTCATTTCTAACTTCCCAAAATGCATCGGAATAACCCTCAAAGTTTTGGGATAATTTTGCATATTTTAGCGCTTGATCATAGTTTTCTTCCTGCTGATACGCTCTACCCATTGCCTTATTTGCATAATCAAATAAGCTATTCATATCTAACACTTTTTCTAATGGCTCTTTACTTTCTGTGTACCTTCCGTTTACATATAAATTAAGCGCCTCATGAAGATAGTCAGTAAACTCTGTTGTTTCAAATACTTGAATTTGTTTACTATCAGAGTCTAATATATAAATATTATCATTAGCATCTACGTCAATTGCCTCTACCTTTTTGCTTAATCCAATACGAAAACGTCCATCATCTCTTCCACCAAATATGAACAATAGCTCTCCTTCGCTTGTGTATTCATAAATATATCCATCAGAAGATGCTACTAATATATTGTCATAATTTCCAATAGCAACTGCAATTTCTTTTCCCTCTTTTACTCCTGTTTCAATTAGATTATTTCCTGCAATATTTAACTTTTTTAATACAATATTGTCACTTGGAGTAATCGTATAAATCAAACCTTGATTATCAATGCATAAGTTTACAGGAGTAGCTGGTAAGTTTTTTACCATTTTTGCTAGTTGTTCATCCGTAAAGACCATTTCCTGAATCATTCTAAGAAAACTTATCTGTGCATAGTTAGTTCCAAAATATCCTAAAAATACTCCACCCTCATTCGGACTAATTTGTACAATGCCATTTCCATTTCCTTCACATATAATGTACATATCTCCACCAGGGTTTACAGTAATTTTCATTGGTCTAAAATCTCCGCTTCCATATAGTGGATGATCTGGCTTCCCATAGGAATTAATTAAATTTCCTTCTGAATCAAAAACATCTACTTTATTTCCACCTTTATCAGCAACATATACAACATGATCTTCTGAAACGTAGATTCCTGTTGGCTCTTTTAATATTCCTTCACCAATGACATTACTTAAATTTCCCTTCAAATCAGATACATATACAACACCAGCTCCTGCATCAGCAATATACATTTTTCCATCGTCAGTGATTTTAATATCCATTGGCATTACAAGAGATTTGTCTCCTATTTTTGTTATAGAACTATAAGGCGTATATGCTGTCTGGGTTTCTGAAATATAACCATATCCATCTACTGTATACGTTTTATAAGGAACTTCTCCAAAGGATTTGATAGATGCTGTAAAAACACAAATACATATACCTATAATCGCCAGTGCTCTTTTAAACAGTTTCATTCTCTCCTCCCCCTTTACTTAATTCCTGAATGTGCCATTGTATTCATAACACTCTTCTGGAGAATAATAAATAGTATTAAATTTGGAATAAACATAATTAAAGATGCCGCCGCTGCAACCCCTTGGCCTGCAACTGCATTATTAGCATTTGCCAATGTATTCATATAAAATGCTAATGTGCGCATTCCTTCATCATTTATATACAAGTTTGAACTTTCTACATTTACCCATACTTGTTGAAATGCTAAAATTGCACTTGTTGCAATAGCTGGACGAATAAGAGGTAATATAATTGATCGATAAACTTTAAAATCTCCTGCTCCATCCATATATGCTGCATCAATTAATGTGTCTGGTACTTGATCAATAAACTGTTTTACTAAAAATAAGCTTACTGGCATAGAAATTAATGGAAGAATATGTGCCAAATAGTTATCTGTCATTCCTAATGTATTAATCGTTAAGTATCTTGGAATCATAACTGCCACTGGAACAAACATAAGGGCCATATTGTTTACTTCCATTAATACATACTTTCCTTTAAATCTTAGTTTTGATAAAGCAAAGCCTGCCATAGTAGACAATACAATAGAAGATAGCACTACTGTAAATGTAACAATTAAACTATTAAATACATATCTACTAATTGGTATTCCTGATGATTGTGATGCTTTAAATAATTTTTCAAAGTTATCAAGAGTCGGCCTTGTAACAAAAAACTTAGGTGGAAAAGCAAACAATTCATCTAGGGGCTTAAATGCATGACAGAATATAAATATAATTGGTAATAACATAAACAATGCCAGTGGTAATACTGCAATAATAATTTTTATCTGTCCCTTTTCAAATTTCTTTGGGTTTATGGAACTTCCTTTATACATAGCCATGTTACCTTTTCCCCCTTAATCTTTCTCTGCAAATAATCTCTTTGATAATGTTGAGAATATCCATACAATTCCTAAAAGAACCACAGACACTGCTGCTGCATATCCCATTTCATATCGAATAAACCCATAGTCTTCAATGTGATTGACAATTAATTGTCCTGCATAGTGAGGTGTTGGATTACTCCCTGATAGTTGAACACCAATAAGTCCATTTTGGAATGTACCTACAATGGCCATAACAGCTCCAAAAAGCATTTGAGGCTTCATAGTTGGTATTGTAATATAAATCATTTCTTGAAAACGATTAGTAACACCATCAATAGCTGCTGCCTCATAAATAGATTCATCTCCATTTAAAATGCCTGCTAGCATCGCTAAAAAACCAACTCCCATAGAGCTCCATAATGCCACTACAATCATAATCGGCAATAAATATCTAGCATCTGTTAGCCATATCACTGGCTCTGTAATAATACCTAGTTTCATAAGTAGGCTATTTAAATACCCTGTTTGATCGCCACTAAAAATAATCTTCCAAAGAACTGTCATAGCAACTCCACCGGTCATACTTGGGGAATAAAAAATAAGTGCTAATATAGTTCTTGGTATTTTTGATAATTGAGACAATGCATAAGCTAGTAAAAATGCTAAAATATATCCTCCTGGTCCTACAATTAGTGCGTATAATACAGTATTTGGAAGTACATACTGCATAAAAATCTCATCTTGAGTAATTAAGTTAATATAGTTTAAAAAGCCTTTAAATTCTGGAAATTGTATTGTATTAAAATTAGTAAATGATAATAAAATTGCTATTATCATTGGAATAATAATAAAGATGAAAAACAATATTAAATATGGAGATAAAAATAAATAAGCTGACTTGTTTCCATTCTCACGCTTTGATATTTTTGTACGCCTCATTCCTCTACCTCCATCCCTAGCAATTCTCTTACCATCTCTATTGTTGGTACCTCATATGGTATAATTACTTCTTTACCATTGTTATAACCAAATTCTTCTAGTTTTCTTAATGTTTCTCGGTTAATTCTTTTAATTGCATCGTCTAATGTTTGTCGTACATTTGCTCCATTTACTACAACTGCATTGTATGCATTACTTAGTTCACGTTCTAACATATAAGTTCCTAGAATTCTTGGTGCTTCTACAATACATTCTGATTGCTGTAAAATAATTTCCTTATCCTCTGTTTTCCATGGTAAGTTAGAAAATGCTTCTATATTGGCTGTATTCCAAATATATTCTTCTCCATATGTAATTTGTAATGTCTGACCAAATTCTTCTTGCACTTCTGCACTAGACCACCATTTCATAAATTCCCATGCATTAGCTTCTCTATCTTCATTTGACTTAAACATTACTGTAGATTCTGCTCCTCCAGAAGAACTTCTTACAATTTCTCCATCTTCATTCTCTACTCCTGGAATAAGCGCTATGCTCCATGAATTAGAAATTTCTGGTGCTGCATTTATAAGCAAGTTATATACAGAATAATCAGCAATTCCAATTGGTAAATCACCATTTCTAAAATGTTGATAAAAACTTGGAATATCCTTTGGTAAGTTATAAATAGTAAATAAGTCTGTTAATTCTTTAAATCCTTTTACAGCTTCTTCACTATTAATGACAGTTTCCCCAGCATATGTATCATATAGAGTAGCCCCATTTTGGAACAATAGTGGAGTTGTTCCATGAAACGTCTTTAGGGATACCATACCAGCTGTTGGATAAAAGAAATTAAGTCCTCTCATTTGTAACTGTGGAAGCATTTCCCTTACATCATCCATTGTTTCTGGAACATCAAGTCCTAACTTTTCTAATACATCACTTCTATAATATAATACCCAAAAATTCATTGTCTCTGGCAACGAATAAATTCCATTATTAATCATACTAGGTACTAATAACCCTTCTTCAAAACGAGTAGCTACCGATACAAAATCTTCAAATTCTGTTAAATCTTTGATTGCTCCACGAATTCCTAATTCGAAAGGAATGGCATAATTAATCCCTGTCGCTATATCTGGTGAATCTCCCGACGCATTTGCCAATACTAACTTATTTTGGTCTGGCATTAATGATAAATCTACTTCTATTCCTGTTTTTTTCGTAAAATCTTCATCTATCATTTTTTGCATAATTTCAATGTAC
>CALWGN010000247.1 GCA_944380055.1 uncultured Lachnospiraceae bacterium | reverse complement strand
TATACGTTTGTACCCTGATATACTTTTGCTAAAATTTGCAACTAATTGTGTTCCACTTGATGTATCGCTCCCATAAACAACTTCTCCATTTACAATATCTCCTAGTTCGTTTATTCCATCCTCTGCATTATTTTCCATGTTTTTTAAGTTTGTTTCATTTACAGCTGGGCTTGTACCATTTTTCCAGCCAACTCTATCTATTGAAATTGACATTATTTTTCCTCCTTTAGTACGCTTATTTCTTTTTGCATATTTTCTATAAGTACTTGTTGTTCTTTGACAGCTTGCCATAATACCGATATCATAGAATACATATCTACAGCACTTTCTTCTTTATTTAAGACCGTTTTCGGCGTATTGTAAGATTCTCCAATTATAAATCCAATATGTCTTTTGTCTGTATCTTTTTCTGTTTTTAAATTGTAACTATATATTTCCGAATCTTTAACAACATCTAATCCGCTATCAAATTTTTTGATATTCTTCTTTATTTTTTCTAATGATGTTTGTTGAAATGCCCATGCATGCATATTACCCTCACAGTCAACATATCCTCCTGAACCATCCGTGGCTAGCCCTACACTTACTGCATTTCTTACCCAGCCACCGCTAATATTTCCGTTGATTCCAAATCCATGTCCTGAAAATTCTAAATATATATTATTTTGATTATCATACAATGTGAACGATTGTACATTTGCTGTATTATCATCAAGTACCATGCCTATTTTCCCACTTTTTATATTTATATTTTCGCATTCTATATTATTCATTTTTGAATCGTTCATTGTTACATCATTCATTGTTGCATTATTACAGCTCATATTTCCAGATGTATCTATCTTGAAATTTCCATTTGCTGTTACATTTCCTTCAAGAGATATTCTGTCTGCTTTTAATTTTAATTGTGAACCATCGCTGTCTTTTTCTGTACTCATATTAATACTTGCTATAATTTCTTTTTCATCTACTTTTTTACTTAATTCTAGGTTGATATTTTCTGACTGCAATTCAAATTTTGCATTCATTTCTGTCTTAGTTGCAAATATATCTGTGTAGTCATTCTGATAAGCATATCTTGCTTTTAATTTTGCTACATAATTTACAATAGTGATTTCATTATCTCCTTCTTGCAAACCAATAGAATATTCTCCTAAATCTTCTATTGTTTCTTTTGTCTTTACAGTTCCATCAGAATTTATTCTTCTTATAACTTTTGCATGTCCATCTTCTAAAACATACTCATCGCAAACTCCTTGGCTTTCTCTTAATACTCCTTCAACACCTAATTCATATTCAGTTTCATTAACTAAGATTTTACTATCTCCCCCAGGGTATAAAGTATTAGAAGGATATAATGTGTTTGAAGGATATAATTCTTGAAATACTGTATTGTTTCCATAGATATGTAACTCTAATAAATCTCCTAAAACACAATCTTCTAATGTTATTGTCTTATTACCCTCAACAGTTCTTGTTAAATCCTCAATCTGCTCAATTTTTAAATTTATTTCATCTGCCATTTGTTCTATTGCAGAATTCATTTCTGTTGTAGTAGGATAGTCTTCTAAGTCTGTTTCAATATTACTTACTGTTTGAGTTATTCCATCTACTGTCTGCTCTATTTGTGATACCTTTTGTGTTGTGGTCCCCATTTCTGTTTCAATACTGCCTACTGTCTGCGTTATTCCGTCTATAGTCTGTTCTACTTCGCTTATTTTTTCAGATGTTTCTGTTTGTTCCTCTATAACATCTTCAATTATTCCGTTTATTTTATCTATCTTTCTTTCTACTTGCCTAAATTTTATTTTTCCAGAATTTGTATTTTTATAGGCTGTTTGTGTTCTTGTCATTGCTGGTGTTTCTAAAGTCCCACTGTATGCACCATTAAATGTAAATGTATGATTAAAGACATAGCTTATATATCCGATGTCTTTTGTATCCTGAATATATATAATATCTCCAGCATCTAAATATGGATATCCATAATATGTTGTTTTGAATGGTAAATATTTTATTCCTTTCAACTCATTCCATAATGGATTTATTACTTTTTCTCTTTCCTCTTGATTTATCAAAAAATAATTATCTTCTATTATCAGTTCTGTTAATCCATTCTTAGAGATACTCTCTTCGTCTTGAATAGTTGTGTTTTCTCCTTCTGTTCCAGATATTCTCAATATTAAAGAATTCAACTCTCCCCATTCATCATTTTTAGAAAAATCATCTAAATAATTATTTCCATTTATTTCTTCGTCTGAATTATCTTTCTCTCCTGACAGCATTTTTACTATTGCCAAATTTAATTCTTTAACTGTCATTGCGTTTACATCTTTTACCTTTAATAAGTTTGAAATATTTTTTAATGATATTATATAGGGTTTATTATCTCTTCCTATACGTGCGAAACCTCCTGCTAGCTGAGCAATATTACTTAATACCGTTCTACAGTCTTCATTATTTGTAAATGGATTACCTAATATCAAATAATCTGAATTTACAAAATCTGTATTTCCTGCTTCTAATCCTACTTGGTCACATACATCTACAAATAAATCTCCTGCTGGTATTGGATATGTGACTCTATTTTTATATGCAGTATTAAACTTAATCATATAATCATATCCAGTAAAGTTGGTCTGCTCTTTTAATTCTTTCGTGTCTGGTTTTTCTATAATATAGTTTCCAAAAGGTACAATCTCTTCTATATTGTCTATTATCATTCCTGTTTGAACTGAAATTTCTTTATTTTCTAAATTTATTTCATTGTTAGGGTTTAATATATTTACTGTTATTTTCTTGCATACAGTTGTTCCAATAAACTTATTGTTAATATAGCAATTATCTTCAATTTTAAAATCTACTAGATTATCGTCTTCTGTTATGTCTATATTGTCTTGAACAACATGCAGTTTTCCAGTTTTTTGATATTGCCCTGCATTTGCTTTGCAATCTTGTTTAAACAATTTGATTACTTGATACCTTTTCTCACCTACAATTCTATTAATGACCAATCTGTTTCATCATATAACTTTCCAAATTTATCCCAATCTCCTAACATTGACACTTTTCTATCTCCTCTATAACATTGGATTGTTTGCCATTGCCCTGTAAATGGATTAAAAAATCTTACTGATATAGCTCTTCTTGGTATATGGCTATAAAATTCTGTCAATTGAGGTTGTAATAGCGGTGTTGTTTTTAAGATGATTTTATATTTTGTTGCTATGTATGATAATCTCATTGTTCCTTTTGCGTTTCTTCCAGCTTCTAAACTTAGGTCATATTCCTCTACTTCAAATCCTTTTAAAAAGTCAGGAGAATATCCTTCTATTTCTATTAAATTTCCCGCTACATAACTTTTATCTATATATTGCGTTATAAATGCCCTTTAGATATCCTCCTTTTAAAATTCAAATGCTGGTTCTCCAGTTTGCATATAGTATTGTTCTGCTTCTGTTTGTACTGCTTTGAATATTCCATCTTTATCTGGTTTTATTTCTACTTTTGTCTTTATTCCTTCTGTTTTCATTGCATTTACAAAAGCACTATAGCAAGCACTTGCTATTTTACTTGTTATATCGTTATTCATTGATACTTCGCTTTGTGTAGCTATATTACCTGATATCTTTCCGTAATCTACAAATTGCCTTGTATCAATTTTATAGTCACTTGTTCTTACTCTTATCCCTTTATTAAGTCTTTCTATACTTGAATATACACTATCACTTTCTCTATCGATTCCTTCTGCTATTCCTAATGGGATAAACTTTCCTACTAAATCTCTCATTATTGTTGATGGAGAGTGAATACCAAGCAATCCTTTTATTCCATTTACTACAGTATCTTTTAAACCTCTTAAACTGTCCCATAAATCCCAACTATTCTTATTGTTATTAATGCCTTCTGCTACTCCACTTACTGCTTGTCTCCCAGCTTCTGTAGTATCAATCGTATTAACTCCACTTTCTACTGAGTCTGCTAGTCCTTGACCCGCTTGGTTTGCCTCCCATTGCTTTCCATTTATTTCATCTACTACTGATTGAACTTTATTTCTTGTATCTACATCTAAACTAGACAAAGCATTATTATATCTATCTTTAGATGTACTTGCTAGACTTGCCCATGCTTGTTGCATTGTAGGAGTTAATCCAGTAGTTTTAGTAATTGCTTTTAATATCTCGTCTTGTGTTTCTGGTTCTACTTTGCTTAATGCTGTTGCAAAATCTGTAAATGATGTATTGGCTAAATTAGACCAAGCTGTTGCCATTTGTGGAGTCATATTCTGCGTTGTAGTTACTGTAGCTAATATTTGTGCCTGTGTATTTGGTTCTACTTGTGAAATACCATTCAAAAAGTTTTCTGCAGAATTATTAGCCATATCAGCCCATTTTTGTTGAATTGTTGGCGACCACGTATCTAACGTTGTACTTTGTGCTAACATCATTGCTTGAGTTGATGTATTCATATTGTTATAGTTTTCTTCCCATGCTTGAGTATTATTTTTAGTCATATCTTGTAACGTGTTGCTAGTTATTTCACCTTTTTCTATCATCTGAGATGAAAATTCACCAGTCGATTCAATCATTTTATTATCAAATTCTTCAGTAAATTTTTGTACATCTTCGCTTGTTTCTTCTAAATGATTTTTTGCTTCTTCCAATGCATCTTCAGCTTCTTTAACTTCGTTTTTTAAACCTCCTGCTGTCCATGGATTGTAATTTTCCATTTTTTCATTCAAGTTCTCTTGTGCATCGGCTACTGCTTGTCTTGCTTTTGCTTCTTCCTTTATCGCTTCTATTAATAATTCCTTAGATGCTTCTAGCTCTATTTCTCTCTCTTTTTGCTTTATAGTATTCTCTATTGCATTATCTATATCTCCATAAGATTTTACTAATTCTCCGTTTATATAAATACTATTATCTGTCATGGTATATTCTTCTCCAAGAGCATTGCTTAATTCTTCTAGTATTACTTTTGCTCTTTCTTCATATCCTTGTTTTACTTTTCCGTTTACATCAACCATTTCAGACAATTTATTTTTCAATTGTTCAGCATATTTTAATTCTGCTAAATTTGCTGTCACATTATCTTCAATACTTTTTTTAGTATTCTTATAACTTGTTGATAAACTTTCTATTTCTTTTTTTAACTCTGATGTATCATAAGTATAATCGCTTGTGGCTCCAGATAATCCAATAAGTGAAGTTATTGTAGCTCCAATAGCTCCTATTAAAGCTCCTAGAGCTGTTCCTATTCCTGGAATAACACTACCAAGCAATGCTCCTGATGCTGCTGCTCCCGCTATACTTGTTCCTGCCTGTGCAACTGCTTCTCCTGTGCTTATGCTTCCTTCTGAGAATTGTTTCATACTACTATATGCTGTACCAACTGAAGTTGCTAATCCTATTATTCCTGTTCCCACTTTAACAGATGTAGGTATTAGACTTGAAGCATCTTTTGCTGTTGATGTAAAAGCTTTTCCTAGATTTAAACCACTCGCTCTAACACTTTTAAAATTCTCCACTACTAATTTTCCAAATGTAGATATATTTCCTGTTACGCTTTTAATATTTTTTGTCATATTTTTACCAAATAATCCATTAAAAGCTACACTTAATGATGTTATTCCTTCAAAAGCTCCTAAAAGTGTTTTCTTTATATCTCCTTCACTAATTCCATCTAAGAATACTTGAACTCCTTGTATTCCTAGCTTAACTCCTATTCCTTCTTTTAATTTATTTCCCAAAGATAATGATTTCCCTAACTTAGTCGCTTTTAATATACTTACAATTCCGAAAGCACCACTAGCTGTTCCTAAAAATGTTTCTAATAATGTGAATAAATCTATATCTCCATCCAACAAATGTTTTGTCCCTTTATATTGTGCAAATATTCCTGTTGCTAATAGAGTTATTCCAAATGCTAATTGGAAGTTTTGTTTTCCTTTTAATATTCCTAAATTTTTTAATAAGTTTGTTATTGTACTAGATATTTTCCAAGTACCAATAGCTACTCCTATAGTTTTTGCTACATCTAATATTTTTTCAAAATTAGTTAAACCTTCTTTTAATCTCCAAGTGCCGTCATCATCTCTTTCAAAGCCTAGCCATTCTAACATTTTATCTCTTAATTCTGTAGCTTTATTGCTTATTCTGTCCATCATGTTATCATAGCCCTTTATAGCATCTAATAACCTTTGGTCTATTCCTGTTCCAGCACTAGAACCACCGCTTCCAGAAGAAGAGCCGTCGTCAAGATTTATGTTGTTTATTTCATCAAATCCCATTAATTGAGCTTTTAATTCTTTAGCTTTTTTACCTGCGTTACCTAAGTCACTTGCTAAATCATCTGCTCCTATGCTTGCACTGACATTTACTGGTTGACTAGATACTTCAAAACCAAATAATTTAGCAACC
>CALWGN010000246.1 GCA_944380055.1 uncultured Lachnospiraceae bacterium | reverse complement strand
TGATGCTTATGATATGAAGTTTGATACTAAGGAATTTGCGGCATTTGTAAAAAAAGGTGATAGCTATTATCTAGAGTTATTTCATGGAGCAACGATTGCATTTAAAGATATGGCATTATCAATTTTGCCTCACTTAATGGTAACAGCAGCAAAGAAAAATAATTTACAAAATAAAATCGTAATTCTTACTGCTACATCTGGTGATACAGGAAAAGCTGCTCTTGCAGGATTTGCAAATGTACCAGGAACAAAAATTATTGTATTTTACCCAAAAAACGGAGTAAGTGCAATTCAAGAAAAGCAAATGGTTACTCAAAAAGGTAATAATACATATGTAGTAGGAATTAGGGGAAATTTTGATGATGCTCAAACTGGTGTGAAAAATATTTTTGCAGACAAACAGTTAGAAGAGCAGATGCAACAGGCTGGATTGCAATTTTCTTCTGCCAACTCTATTAATATTGGTCGTTTAGTTCCACAAATTGTATACTATGCATATACATATGGAAAATTATTAGAAGAAAGAGAGATTTCAGAGGGAGAAGAGATTAATGTAGTAGTCCCAACTGGTAATTTCGGTAATATATTGGCAGCATATTATGCAAAACATCTAGGAATACCACTAAAAAAATTAATTTGTGCTTCTAATGAAAATAAAGTATTGTATGATTTCTTTGAAACAGGATGCTATGACAAAAATAGAGAATTTACATTAACAAATTCTCCTTCTATGGATATATTAATATCCAGCAATTTAGAAAGACTTATTTATCAAATTTGTAATGAAGATAGCAATATAAATAAGTCATTTATGAATCAATTAAATATAGAAGGAAAATATTCTATTACAGAGGATATGAGATTTAAGCTAAATGATTTTTATGGAAATTTTGCTACCGAAGAAGAAACAATGGAAACAATTAAAGCAGAATTTAATAACGAGAATTATGTAATAGATACACATACGGCTGTAGCAACTTGTGTGTATGAAAAATACAAAAAGGAAACAAAGGATACAACGAAGACAGTTATTGTATCAACTGCTAGTCCATATAAATTTACTAATAGTGTACTACAAGCATTAGAAGGAAAAATATCTTCTATGTCTGAATTTGAAATGGTGGATAAGTTAAAAGAGATTTCTAATGTAGAAATTCCAAAGGCAGTAGAAGAACTTAGAAATGCACCAATTTTACATAATTATCTATGTGATAAAACAGAAATGAAAGAAATGGTAAAAACAATCTTAGGATTATAAAAAATATTCCATAAGGAATGATTTTTTAAACATTTTCTTATTTTCTAATGCTTAAATTTTATAAAGAAAAATAATATTTTTTTATAATAGAGATTAAAAAGAAAAGGAGTTAACCATCAAGTCGATAGTTAACTCCTTATTACTATGCAATTATTTTTTAATAGCTATTATAATTAAGCTAAAATACTTTCAATATATGCCTTAATTTCTGGACATTGACAGTTAGGGAAGAATAATTCCTTAAATGCCTTACCACTTACAGCACCTTTTAATAAATCTTGGTCTAAGTTCTTTAAAATAGTAAGCATATCTTGATGTGTTACTTTCTTAACTTCATCTAAGATTTTCTTATTACGTTGTTCTGGAACAACTCTTTCTGGTGGATATCCATTTCCGCTTTCAGAACCAAATAACTTTTCAAATGTATACTTTAAGTTTAATTCAGCTCCCCAGCCAAATCCCTTTGCAAATGGCATAGCAATAGCATTTCCGTCGTTGATTTGAGCAAACATATATCCGTCAGATGGATCAACAACATGACCACACAATACATTTGGGAAAGAGTTACAAGCAAGCATAGCACCTTCGCCAGTTCCACAACCAGTTACTACATAATCAACAGCTTTACTATTAATTAAAATAGCTGTTAGAATACCTACTTGAACATATGTAAGTTGAGCTTCATCATCAGCACTAAACATACCAAAGTTTAATACTTCATGCCCCATTGGTTCAACAACTTCTCTTAAAGCTGCCTCAATCATACTATTTTTTGCGGCTTGGCTGTTTTCATTAATTAATGCAATTTTCATTTTTCTTCTTCCTCTTTTCTATAATATTATTGTCTCCATTGTAATCTCAAAATATATTTTGAGTGGAAAAAATTCTATAATTATCATAAACCAATAAGAAAAAAAAGTCAATAATAGGAGTATAGTAGAAAAACTTTTTAATATATAGAATAACCTTATAAAATGAATGGAAAATAAATAGAGAAATAAAAAAATAAAAGAAATAAAATGAGAATGATTAAAAAAAGATTAAATAGTCTAATAATCTGACAATTATAAAAAACAAATACTTTACATATAAAAAATCATATAGTATAATAAGGCTACCAATTTAGAATATGTGACTCACCAAAGGCGGTGTTTTTAATATTTTTATGTAATCCAAATCACATAAAAATGTTAAGAATGCTGCCTTTTTGTTGTATAACAATTTTGTTGGTTTATTGGATAAATAAAAAAGATTTTGAATAGGAGGAAAGGAATATGAAAGATAAAAATGTGTTATTAAAGTCAAAAACATTATATGAGAAAAGTTTTGAGCATGATAACTGTGGAATTGGTGCAGTAGTAAATATTAAAGGAATTAAAACTCATAAAACGGTGGAAGATGCATTAAAAATTGTAGAAAATTTAGAACATCGTGCAGGAAAAGATGCAGAAGGAAAAACAGGTGATGGTGTAGGGATTATGACGCAAATATCCCATCGCTTTTTTTCTAAAGTTTGTAAAGAACTAGGCTATGATATTGGAAAGGAAAGAGAATATGGTGTAGGGATGTTCTTTTTTCCACAAGATGAGTTAGCAAAACGTCAAGCCATGAAAATGTTTGAAATTATTACAGAAAAAGAAGGACTTAAATTTTTAGGTTGGAGAGATGTGCCAACTCATTCTACTATATTAGGAAAAAAGGCAATTGATTGTATGCCACAAATTATACAATGCTTTATTAAAAAGCCTACAAATATTGAAAAAGGGTTAGATTTTGATCGCAAATTATACATTGTTAGAAGGACGTTTGAGCAGTCTAATGATAATACTTATGTGGCATCATTATCTAGTCGTACCATTGTATATAAGGGAATGTTTTTAGTTGGAGAATTAAGAAGATTTTATGATGATTTACAACAAAAAGATTATGAGTCAGCAATTGCAGTCGTACATTCACGTTTTAGTACTAACACAAATCCTAGTTGGCAGAGAGCCCATCCAAACCGTATGATTGTACATAATGGAGAAATTAATACAATTCGCGGAAATGCAGATAAAATGACTGCTAGAGAAGAAAATATGGAGTCAGAATATTTAAAAAATGAAATGTATAAGGTGCTTCCTGTTATTAATGGAGAAGGCTCTGACTCAGCTATGCTTGATAATGCATTAGAGTTTTTAGTAATGAGTGGAATGCCATTGCCACTTGCAGTTATGATAACCATTCCAGAGCCATGGAGCAATGACAGAGCCATGGATCAAAGAAAAAAAGACTTTTATCAATATTATGCAACTATGATGGAACCATGGGATGGTCCTGCCTCTATTTTATTTAGTGATGGAGATGTAATGGGAGCAGTACTAGATAGAAATGGGCTTCGTCCTTCTAGATATTATATTACATCAGATGGTTATATGATTTTAGCATCTGAAGTGGGTGCAATTGAGGTGGATCCTTCGATTGTAGTAAAAAAAGATAGGCTTCGCCCAGGAAAAATGCTTCTTGTGGATACAGTAAAGGGAGTTATTGTAGATGATGAGCATTTAAAAATGGATTATGCGACAAGACTTCCATATGGTGAGTGGTTAGATTCTAATTTAATTAAACTTTCTGATTTAAAAATTCCAAATAAGGGTGTTGTTCGTTTTACAAGGGAAGAACTTCTTCGCAATATGAAAACATTTGGATATAATTATGAGCAATTAAAGACAATGATTTTACCAATGGCACAAACAGGATCTGAAGCTATTTCAGCTATGGGCTCTGATAGTCCTCTTGCAGTATTATCAAAGCAATATCAACCACTTTTTAACTATTTTAAGCAGCTATTTGCTCAAGTTACAAATCCACCAATTGATGCTATTCGTGAAGAAATAGTAACATCAACAGACGTTTATATTGGAGCAGAAGGCAATCTATTAGAGGCAAAACCAGAAAATTGTAAGATATTAAAAGTGGTAAATCCAATTTTAACAAGTACTGATATTTTAAAAATTAAAAATATGCAAATAGAAGGATTTAAAACCGAAACAATATCAATGCTTTATTATAAAAATACATCACTGGAGCGAGCAATTGAACGTTTATTTGTAGAAGTGGATCGTGCGTATCGAGATGGTGCTAATATTATTATATTATCAGATAGAGGCGTAGATGAAAATCATGTACCAATGCCATCGTTATTAGCAGTTGCTGCATTAAATCAACATCTTGTAAAAACAAAGAAACGAACATCTATAGCAATTATTTTGGAAAGTGGTGAGCCAAGGGAAGTACATCATTTTGCCACATTGCTAGGCTATGGAGCTTGTGCGATTAATCCATATCTAGCTCAAGATGCAATTAAATATATGATTGAACAAGATATGTTAGATAAAGATTATTATGCAGCGGTAAGTGATTATAATGATGCTATTTTACATGGAATTGTAAAAATTGCCTCTAAAATGGGAATATCCACAATTCAATCCTATCAAGGATCTCAGATTTTTGAAGCTATTGGTTTAAGTGAAGAAGTAATTAGTAAATATTTCCCTAACACAATTAGTAGAATTGGAGGAATTACATTAAAAGATATTGAACAAGATGTAGATATACTACATTCAAAAGCATTTGATCCACTTGGTTTAGATGTAGATTTAACATTAGATAGTATTGGAAGTCACAAAGAGCGTGCAGGAAAAGAAGAACATTTATACAATCCTCTTACCATTCATTTATTACAAAATTCTGTTCGAAATGGAGATTATGAAGAGTACAAAGAATATTCTTCTGCTTTAAATAAAGAGCATAGCTTGTTCCATTTAAGAAATTTATTAGATTTTAAATTTAAAGAAGATGGTGGAATCCCAATAGAAGAAGTAGAAAGTGTAGATTCTATTGTGCAAAGATTTAAAACAGGTGCAATGTCTTATGGCTCTATTTCCAAAGAAGCTCATGAAGCACTTGCTATTGCGATGAATACATTAAAAGGAAAATCAAACTCTGGAGAAGGTGGAGAAAGTTTAGAACGTTTAACAATTGGATTAGATGGAAAAAATCGTTGCTCTGCTATTAAGCAAGTAGCATCTGGAAGATTTGGTGTTACTTCTAGATATTTAGTAAGTGCAAATGAAATCCAAATTAAAATGGCACAAGGAGCAAAGCCAGGAGAAGGTGGTCATTTACCAGG
>CALWGN010000245.1 GCA_944380055.1 uncultured Lachnospiraceae bacterium | reverse complement strand
TAACATTTCTTGTAATGTATAAGCTGCACCATAAGCTTCTAATGCCCAAACTTCCATTTCTCCAAAACGTTGTCCACCAAATTGTGCCTTACCTCCTAAAGGTTGTTGTGTTACTAAAGAGTATGGGCCTGTTGAGCGAGCATGTATTTTGTCATCTACTAAGTGATGTAATTTTAACATATACATTACTCCAACAGTAATTGGTTTATCAAAAGCTTCTCCTGTTCTTCCATCATATAAAATGGTTTTTCCATCTTTATTTAATCCTGCTTGTTGAAGTAAATTTTCTATTTCTTCTTCTGATGCTCCATCAAATACTGGTGTTGAAACTTTCCAGCCTAGCATTCTTGCTGCTGCTCCCAAATGAACTTCTAAAACTTGCCCTAAATTCATACGAGAAGGTACCCCTAATGGGTTTAATACAACATCTACTGGTGTTCCGGTCTGGCATAAATGGCATATCTTCTTCTGGTAATATACGAGAAATAACACCTTTATTTCCATGTCTACCCGCCATTTTATCTCCAACAGATATTTTTCTTTTTTGTGCAATATATACTCTAATAATTTGGTTTACTCCTGGTCCTAGTTCGTCTGAATTAGTTCTGTCAAATAATTTTATGTCTACAATAGTGCCAGACTCACCATGAGGTACTCTTAATGATGTATCTCTAACTTCTCTTGCCTTTTCTCCAAAAATTGCTCTTAGTAGTCTTTCTTCTGAAGTAAGCTCTGTTTCTCCTTTTGGGGTTACTTTGCCAACTAAAATATCTCCTGGTCTTACTTCTGCACCAATTCTAATAATTCCATCCTCATTTAAGTCTTTTAAGCTATCTTCTCCCACGTTTGGAATATCACGAGTTATTTCTTCTGGTCCTAGTTTTGTATCACGACATTCACAGTCATATTCCTCAATATGAATAGAAGTGTATACATCTTCTTTTACTAGTCTTTCGCTAAGCAATATTGCATCTTCGTAGTTATAACCTTCCCAAGTAGTAAATGCAATTAGAACATTTTTTCCAAGAGCCATTTCTCCATTTTGTGTTGAAGGTCCGTCTGCTATTACTTCTCCTTTAACTACTTTTTCTCCAACCTTTACAATTGGTCTTTGGTTAATACAAGTTCCGCCATTTGTTCTTTTGAATTTTAGTAATTTATATGTATCTAATCCTTTATTTGTTTTTACTATAATTTCATTACCTGTTACGTTTTGTACAACTCCTGTTTCTCTTGCAATAATTGTTGTTCCAGAATCATTAGCTGCTCTATATTCTACACCTGTTCCAACAATTGGAGATTCAGATATCATTAGAGGTACTGCTTGACGTTGCATGTTGGCTCCCATTAAAGCACGTTTTGCATCGTCATGCTCTAAGAAAGGAATCATTGCTGCACCAATAGACACTAATTGCTTTGGTGATACATCCATATAGTCTACTTTTTCTGGCTCTACGTCTGTTACTTCATCCAAATATCTTACTTTAATACGTTTATTAATAAATCTGCCATCTTTGTCCATAGGTTCTGTAGCTTGTGCAATAATATAGTTATCTTCTTCGTCTGCTGTCATGTATTTTACTTCATCTGTAACTTTATGTGTTTGTTTATCTATTTTTCTATAAGGTGTTTCAATAAATCCATATTCATTAATTATTGCATAACTTGTTAATGCCGAAATTAATCCTATATTTGGTCCTTCTGGTGATTCTATTGGGCATAGTCTACCATAGTGTGTATAGTGAACATCTCTAACTTCAAAACCTGCTCTTTCTCTTGATAATCCCCCTGGTCCTAATGCAGATATTCTTCTTTTATGAGTTAATTCAGATAATGGGTTTGTTTGATCCATAAATTGTGATAATTGTGAACTTCCAAAAAACTCCTTAATAGCAGATGTTATAGGTTTTGTATTTATTAATGTTTGCGGAGTAATTATGTCTAAGTCTTGTATTGTCATTCTTTCACGAACAACTCTTTCTAGTCTTGTTAAACCAATTCTAAATTGATTTTGTAATAGTTCTCCAACACAACGAATACGTCTATTACCTAAATGATCAATGTCATCTATTTTTCCTAAACCATATTGCAAATTTAATAAATAATTAATTGATGCTATCATATCTTCTGTTGTAATATGCTTTGGAATAAGTTCTTCTATTCTTTCTTTAATTACTTTATTTAATTCTTTTTTGTCTGTATTGTCTAATATGTTTTTTAATACCTCGTAGTTTACATTTTCTTTAATTTGAATATCTTTTAAAGTTTTTTCATCAACAAAGGCTCTAATGTTAACAGTGCCATTTCCAATTATTCTTATTTTTTTATCATTTACTTTTAAATCAACAATATTAATACCTGCATCTTGAATTTTAGATGCTTGTTCTTTTGTTATCTGGGTATCTTTTTCAGCAAGAACTTCTCCTGTTTGTGGATCAACAATATCATTGAATGCAATTCTATTTGCTATTCTTTCTGATATGCTTAATTTTTTATTATATTTATATCTTCCTACTTTTGCAAGGTCATATCTTCTATTGTCAAAAAATAAACCATTAAATAAATTTCTAGCTGCATCAACTGTAGGAAGTTCTCCTGGTCTTAATTTTTTGTATATTTCAATTAATGCCTCGTCTTGAGTTTTAACAGTATCTTTGTTGATTGTTGCTATTAGTTTATCTTCTTCTCCAAACAAGTCTAATATTTGTTGATCTGTTTCAACTCCAATTGCACGTAGAAGTGTTGTTACAGGCAATTTTCTTGTTCTATCCACTCTAACATAAAATACATCGTTGCTATCTGTTTCATATTCTAGCCATGCTCCACGAATTGGCATAACTGTTGATGTGTATAGTTTTTTACCAGTTTTGTCAAATTCTTCTGCATAGTAGCATCCTGGAGAACGAACTAATTGACTAACTACAACTCTTTCTGCTCCATTAATAATAAATGTTCCACTATCTGTCATTAATGGAAAATCTCCAAGGTAAATTTCTTGTTCTTTAATCTCTCCTGTTTCACGATTGATTAGTCTTACTTTTACATGAAGTCTTGTTGAATATGTAGCGTCTCTTTCTTTTGCTTCTTCTAAAGTATATTTTGTTTTTTCTTCCATATAGTAATCAAAAAATTCTAGAACTAAATTTCCAGAAAAGTCAATAATAGGAGATATGTCTCTTAGTACTTCTCCCAAGCCTTCTTTTACAAACCAATTATATGAGTCCTTTTGAACCTTAATTAAGTTTGGCATTTCAATAAAGTCCCCCACTTTTGAGAAATCCTTACGAGAACATTTTTCGTGTTTAATCTCTTTCATTTAAAAACTCACCTCTAAATTTTTATAAATTTGCGAGCAGATAGTTTTGTTTAGAATTTTTAAATTTTTTAGGTTTTCTAGTTAAAAATTCTAAATTATATATTATTAGAAGTCCCTCTTGAATTATTAATGTTTTACATAGCAAAATTTCCCCTGCTCTTACGGATTTTTTACTTTGCACCTTATTAATAGTTCAATTCCTCTTCTTTTAATTTACATAATTTTAAAAAAACAGCAATAAAAGATAGGTCGGTAAAATTTATTTCTTTACCAACATATCTTTAGGTTTTATCTTTAAATAATTACACATTGTAATATTTTAATCTTAACCACCCTTACTATTTAAAAGAATAGTATTACATTTTTTTATAAATAGAATAAAAATTTATCTCTAAAATATAATTGTTTAAATACTATATCATACTTTCTTATGGCTTGTCAATAAAAATTGATGTTTTTGTTGCAATTTTTTCTCTCGACATAAATACACCAGCAATAGCAAATGGTCTTGTATATTTGCTTTTTTTGTTAATAATGTAGTGTAGAGCGGGAAGAGTTGATTGGGATGTTGCTGTTTGGACTATAGAATGTATACAAGCGAAAACTTGCTGGGTGGAACGCTCTGATGCTGATGTTGGAAAAATTGCCTCGAACAACTCGGGTGCTGTCCCTCGCTTCTGCTGTCCATTCATAATGATTTCCTTCAAGGTCGTAGATATTTCTCATACAATCTTGTTCATTTTGTCCTGATAATGCTCTAGTTGTCGCTATATAAGTATGCCCAATCTCTGGGTCTACTCCATTTTCTTTTAAGAATTTTATTACTTGATCATACTGACATCCCCATATCATTTGTTTATTTGCACCGCTGTTTTTTATTGTATTACTTTCTTCTCCTACTGCTGTATTCCATTTACTTGCTGCCTCATTTGCTTTACTAAATATGCTATCTTCCCCTGTTGCTAGGCTTATTGCCACTCCTGCTAGTATCATTAGCACTATTATTGTTATTACTAATGATACTAATGTTATTC
>CALWGN010000244.1 GCA_944380055.1 uncultured Lachnospiraceae bacterium | reverse complement strand
ATTTGTTGCTTCTTTGTAAAAAAATAGGTAATACTAGCGGATATTATGCTACCCAAAATACCTATCATTGGTACTAAAATATCAATCCAGTTTTTTATTGTCATTTCTAACTCCTCCTCAAATTATAGGCAGTGTCAAATTTACCACCCTTTTTTTACTCTCATATTTCAAAAAAAACAATTTTTTCATAAAAAATATGCTACCTAAATTTATAATATAATAGAATCGCACAACACAAATATTCATATAGAAATGTCAGAATTGTTAACACCTATGAATATTAGGCTACATTTGTTCCAATTAATTCAATACCAACATCAACAAATTTGCTAGATCCTATATTTTTTTGTAGATATTCCTATTAGGCAATGGACATTTAACGATTCCTACACACCAAATTACTAGAAATTTAAAATCGACTAACTTCCTACCCTAAAATCCTTCATTAAAAAGAACTATCACTTCTTTTTCCAATACTATATTTGGAAGTATGGAAAACTCTAAAACCTGTTCATCATAAAAATGACAATTCTACTCCAGAAGATACCTTTTGTCATTTTTGTGGTGTTCCACATCATTATATTTATGATAGCAATGGTGGAAACAACCACTACTAGTACAAAACCTCTACTCAGACCTCTGTTACAGGCCATTCTGATATAACTCTAATGTGTTTTCTTCATCCTCACTGCAATTCAATCCAGCGCAAAAAGAACACATATTGGTAATACGTCTATTATCAAATATAAACTCCACAAAATCTACCATCAGTTCACGATAGCTTTCTTTGTCATAGACTTAAACCATCTTCCCGAACATGATATCAAAAACATATACAATATCGATATATCTCTGACCAGCAAATAGCCAACTACTGCAAAACTGCCACTATCTGTGCTACTCTTGGTAAACAACTACAAAAAAGGGGCTGTAATCACTACAGACGAAACTCACATTAAAGTCCGTATCTTAAAGTTTATATCTGATTCATTATGGTTACTGCATCCCCCACGACAATTGCATGAATAAACGTTTTGTTAACAATTCAATTTTAGAGCCAAATATGCCATAAATTATTAATTTTCTAGAAAATCTAGGATAAAATTTGATTTAGAAATAATGAAAATAAGCGCTTCAATAAAAGATAAAAATTTATGCGATTATCGTGGCTGTATCTCGATCCATTCTTAGCTATCATATTTCTTATAACTATAATGTTAGACCTCGTATTCTTGCTATGAGCAATAATTCAGAGAACTTAACAGACTTCTATAATACCTTAAGTACATTGCAAACTGTTATAGTACATACCCACTTGCTATAATGAATTTTTTAATAAACTTGGTACTGAGTTCAAGCTTGGCATCACACAAATAATCAACTTAACAAACGTTAATGAAGTATCTAAGTGTATTATCCATATAATCAATTGATTAACAACTTAACCGTATATGCAAATCCTCCTATTTTCCTACAGATGGATTTTATAGCTACGAGTTAGCGCTCTAGATCATCTACTATAACTTCCTTTGATCTCTTCAATATAACAATACAATATGTCAAATAACGTCAAGGTGCTTGAGAAAGCTAAAAACATGTAGCAAAATGGCAATCACTCATCTTTTACGACGAACACACTATTGTAAATCTACGAACCTAGAGCTCTATCTACTCCTAGATTTCAAGCTCAAGTTAAGATACCTAGATACCCAATGCCCTACATTCGTCTTTACCCTTGATAACACACAGAAACCAATACTACAATATGTTACTTAGACGGGAAAACTCAATCTATTTCTAAGTTCTTAGCTGTCAATAAAAATGTGAAGATATTACTTTTGCATACTGTCAAGAGTGGCACAGATTGACTTTCTCTCTAATACCTGCAATTTTTAAAGTTCCATTTGAACTTTTTTCCTTTTGGCTCATTTTTTTCATAAATCATTTAACACTATCAATGTATCATTCCTATAGCTAATTGAAATATTTCACATCTGCCGGTTCTTTATATATTCTTTATAAGAATATATAGCTACATTTATACTTTTTATCTTTTATTATATTTATAATATAATCCGATAATTTTTTTTTGAATATTATCATTAATTAGTTTTGAAAGAACAATTACAAGTAACAACGAAGATAATATACCCAAAAACGTAATTATTAAATTATGTACCCTAAAATTATCTATTATTTTATCAATAGATCTAATTATTAACGGATGAATTAAATATATTACATATGATATATTACCTATCTGAACAAACAAATTTTTATCTGAATCCAATTTAATCTTATTACATAAGAGTATTATACAACTTGCAAGAAATGCTGGGATAATATATCGATACTCAAATAAAAATCCTGGTAAAAAAAATAATATACATAACAAAGGAATTATACAATACACTAATTCATCTCTAATCTTAATTTTTTCCTCAATATATACCAGAAAAAATCCCAAAAGAAATTCTAACATCATAGGTGAGTTATACAATTGAATTAATTTATCTGTTATTATTGTATGTGAAACAATGAAAGCAATAACAAAATAAATAGTACAATAGATATGTGCTATTTTGTTCTTAAATATTTTATCACATAAATAGAAAATAATATAAAAGTAAAACATATATGTTAATGTCCACCCAGGATATACATACATAGTCTTACCAGGAATTAAGAATAAAGAATAAATCAAATTTTTCCATTCAAACTGCATCGTAGTAAATAAACTTGGTTTAATATTACCCACAATATAAATAAAGATAGTTAACAACCAATACAGTGGTAAAATCGTTATTATTTTTTTAAGCAAATAATTTTCTTCCAATTTTTTTCCCTTCTTTATATAATTTTTCAATGTCAAATATCCAGATAATATAAAGAATATCTCGACTCCACCTGCCCCAAAACCAGATTTATTAAAAATTTTAAAATGATTCAAACAAACGAATAAACAGGCAATCCCTCTCAATAACTGAATTTGATACATTTATTACTCCTTTCACAAAGTTATAATTATTTTTTAGTTTCAAATCTAATTTAATAGGTTTGTGGAATTTTTATCTTTTTTATTTTTCTAATAATCTTATTTTTTATAGAACCTTTCATTAAATTTGTAAAACGTAATTTTAACTTAGCCTTATAATTTATGCTCTCATCTGATAATTTTAAATTAGATTCTTGAATATATTCAGATGTTAACATTCTCTCATCAAATTTAAGAATAGAATTTGGCTCAATTACAAAATCTTCTTGTAACATTTTAGATTTATCTTTAATTTCCATTGTACGTTTCTGCAAATGTACATAGATATACTCCTCTATTTCAATATTTCCATTGATAGAAATATATCCATATAAACTTCCATTTTTCCATCTAAATATTCTAGGATACTGCCCTCTTTCTCTATCCCAACATCTCTGAAAACTTCCTTTTCCAACTTTTATATCTGCAAAATCATTTTTCTTATATGTTTTTATATTTAAAGATTCACAAATAGGAATCATTCCTAATTGTTCATCAAAATGCGTGGCATATCTTGTTCGAAAAGCATCTTTATATGAATATGCACCTTCTTTTAGCTCCATTCTCCATAAATTATTCACCTTATCATTATTTTTATATAAAGTCAAATGTCCTAATTCATATATTTTATCATACTCATTCAATAATTGTGGTGTTATATACTTTTTCATATTCCCAAAAATCATATCAGGATCACAATGCCCCCACCAATCATATCCTGCTAGAAAATCTTCAAATATTAATCCATACATGGGCTTATAATCACACAATTTATAAGGTATATGTAATACAACTTTAAAATTTACTATCCCCTCTATTTTATGTTTTATATCTTCTAATGACATATTAACCCATTTAATATTATTGCTCAAATTTTCTCTCTCTTCATTATCTGTAAAAATTAAAAAATCAAACTCTTTATTATAAGAAGCTGATTGTAACCATAAATCAAAATAGCAAGGAAGATTTCCAAAGTATGGTAATATTATTCCTATTTTCATATTTTCTTTCCTTTCAATTTTTCTCTTAAAAATTCTAAAAATAATCGATTTTTTGTAGTAAAATTCAGATTAATTTCTTTATCCACAAATAAAGGCCAATACCAAGCATTAAAAATAATTTGACTAGAAATTTGAGCAATAACCAACCCAAAAATCCCTAAACCTACAACTTTGATACAAAACAAAGATAAAACAATACATAATATCGAAGACGTTAAAAATGACTTATAATATATTAATCTATTAGTTCCTCCTAAATACCAAGCATAACAATCTCTATATTTTAATATAAACTGATATACTGCTATTTCTATTAAAACAATAATAGATACTGACGAGCTAGGCTTTATAAATCTTAATAATGGTATAACTATGATTATAATACATAATATACCAAGTGGATAGCAAAGAGTATAGATTCTCATAGAAAATGATACTACTCGTCTTAAATAATCATTATTTCTATGTGCATATGCTTCCTGCATGGTGGGCTGATAAGAGGAAAAAATAGAAGAGGAAATTTGTGCTACTGCTGATGTTAATTGGACTGCCAGACTATATTTTCCAGTTTCTACAAGTCCCAAAAAAGTAGAGCATATGAGAATTGTAATTTGATTACAAATAAAATTAGATAATGAAACTATGCCTTCTTTCCATGCGTTATACCAAACTATCTTTAATGTGTCTTTTAAATCTCTATATTTTAGTTTTCCAATTTTATCTATTTTTTTTCCTATACATTCATAATTATAAAAGGCTTTTCTAGAGAAATATCGAAATATTAATCCATAGACTACATATGATATGCATGTTCCTAAAATTCCAAATCCACAAAAGAGTAACACTATAGTTAGAATGATTTGGATAGATTTAGAAAATGTTCTTATTTTATTTACATTTCCGATTTGACCTACTCCCCTTAAAAAAGCATCATAATAACCGTATAATAAGTTAAAAAATACTCCTATACTATATAATGTCCATGCTACTACTATTTCTGACTTATTGGACAAATGTCTACTAACAAACAAAATATATGCCATTCCAATACTCATCAAAAATCCTAAAGCTACTATTGATATCATACCATAAACCATTTTACATGTCTTTATTACCTTGTTAAATAATACATAATTTACTTCTGCACTATCTATCGCATATTCAACATTCTCTCTTTTTAATTCTTTGACTCCACTCCAACAATAGGCTACATTTCTTGAAAACATTGAATTAAACCCAAAATCAAATAAGACTGAAATGCTTCCTAAACTTATAAATACATTCCATAATCCATATAAGTCATCATCTAAAAAACTTATTAGGAAGGGAATCATTACAAAATTAGCACATAATGAAACTATTATTCCTACATAATTCCAAATAATATCTTTCTTTGTAATATGTATTTTCATTATAAAATCCACCTTACCTTTTTCATGAATATAAGAAAAATATATGTAAATATCACTGCTATAACAAATGAATTGTTGCTATATATATCAGTCAACACAAACATAATTATAGACTCTAGCATTAAAGAATACAATACGATATAACCTAAATTAGGTCGATATAGAACTTTTCTATATACTTTTTGTGAAACAAATCCAAAAAGCAAACTAAAAATAATCACCCCATATATACCAAAATCTGCAAAAAAATATAAAAATCCTGTTGTTACAAAATTATATGGTCTCCCACCTTCATTTATATATACGAGATCTGTCTGAACGCAAAGTAAAAATTTTTCAGCTTCCTTTATACTATCTAGACCATTACCTATTACTATTTCTTTAAGCTGATTTAATAAATTTATAAATCCATACAACGATATTGCTCCATGTGACTTATAGGTATCTATTCCAACGTTTTTTAACTTTTCTGATAAATTAACAATACCACCTGCTAAATATAGATACATAGATTCAATAAAAGAAAAAGTATTTCCTCCACCTTTCGCTCTAATGCTTGAAATAGAAGCAATAACAATAATTGCCACAATAATATATAATAAAATTTTTCTAAACTTCTTCTCTTTGATTAATTGATTTTTAAATAATAAAAAGGTAATAATTATATTTATTAAAAAATATACTAATGGCATTCTAGCACCATCGGTTAACATATAAAAGACAATCCCTATTGTTGATAGATAAAAAAGTTGTCTATTTTTATTACAAAAAAATTCTATACAGGATATTGGTAAGCTTATAAATAAAACAGGTACAGCAAAGTAGATATGTATGATACTTATTAGTGATGTATCATTTTGGATTGTAGATAAATCAACATATCTTAATGTATATAAATTTTGTCCTTGTAATAGATATGTTATAGAGTCTATAGATAAAATAATTTCAGATACCACTGCAATACCCAATAGAATTAAGATTGTTTTATAACTTTTTTTAATACTTTTACTCACATTATTATAACTAAATTGTGTCACATTCATTCTATATTTATTCAAAAGTAATTCAAATACTATAGCACCTATAGTAAAACTGAACAATCCAATAGAAAGCATAATATATGCGTCTGTACTACCTTTATATAATCCATATAACCTTAGATTAACTAAAATTATAAATATAAAAAATGAACTTCCTAAAACAAATATTGGATTGAACAAATTCCTAAACTTAAAATAAGATATTACTATCATAAGAATAGTTACAATTAATGTATATATCATAATATATCCTCTATTCCATTTTTTTTATTACATTATAGAAATTTTTTTCTGATTTTTTCAGAGAAAATTTTTCTATTACTTCTTTAGAATTTCTGACTAATTCCTCTAACAAATTACTATCATTAAATAATAAATCAATCGTGTTAACCAATTGTTCTTTATCACCTATATCGCAAAGCATACTATTATATCTATGTTTGGCATATTCTTGTACACCAAGACATCTCGTTGATACTAAACAACAACCACTAAACATACTTTCTAATCCAGTTAATCCAAACCCCTCATAGTCACTTGTACAAAGAAATATAGAATTTCTGTTATATAATTTATTTAATTCCACTGGACTTATCTTCTCACTATATCTAATCCAATCAGGAATGTTTTTTGGTCTCTTGGGACTCCCAAACAAATCCACTGTTAATTCCGGATACTTTTTCTTAAGTTCATCTAACACTTTTAATCCTAATTCTGTATTTTTTCTTAAATCATTATGATAAAGCATTGCAATCGAAAATTTATTTCTCTTTTCTTGCTTTATAAACTCATAAAATATCTGCGAATCTATTCCATTAGGAATATAATAGCTTTTTTTTTCTGAGATATTATCTACTATTTCTTCTAGCCACTTTGATACTGTTATATTAATAAAACCACTCCTATACGTCTCTTCTAATTCACTTTCTTTTAAAATCCATTTCTCATAATCTTGAATCATATAAACAACCTTATTTGAAATTTTCATTGATTTAACTTTTAAAGCAATATCTGCAGATGTTACAACAATTATAGATTTCTTATCAAAATGCTCTTCAGATATATTATCTATACTTTTTTTAATTATTTTTTTATCTAACTCAAACCACCTAGGCTCTAATTTAACTAATATTTTTCTTAATAACAACATTAATTTTTTAGGAACATTTTTTCCATTTTTTCCTTTATTCGCATTATATAAAATTGAAACTTTTACCCCTTGCTTCGACAAATAATTTGCATTTTGATAAATCACCTTATACCCGCCAGCTATCCTATTTGTGATTGCTGGAAGAATAAATACTACTTCTGTATCACACATTTCTTACCACATCCTAACCTTTCTATTTAAAATCAATACTTATTTCTAGTACATTACAGTATTTATAACTCCTTCCAAATTCTATATAGTCCCTTTAATTTTTCCAAAATTATCTTTTTTATAATCATTAATACCTTTTATTACTGCTTTCATCTTTAATACTTTATCAGGTTCAAATTTTAAAATCCAATATAAATGTTTTATAACTTGTAACACACTCTTTATATTTGATTCTGAAAATTTGTTATTGTAATATAATCTATTTCTTGACATATAGTAATGTCTAACAACACTATGACTAGAATATACTTTCTTTCCTATAACTATAGATTCTCCTAACTGTTGTTTTAATATTATCTCATTAAAACGTATGACTTTATATCCTTTTTCTTTAACTTGCCTACAAAAATCTTGATCTAATCTATCTATAAAATAATTAATATCAAAACATATATCATTACCATATAGTGTAAGATTAATAATACTTCCTGAAGATATACACCAATCCACTTCTTCAAAAAACTTACCCTTGTCTACAGTATCATTTTTCTGATTATTATATATAATCTTTGGTGAAAATACCCCCACTTTGTCTCTATCATCAAAGTCACTTATTAATTCTATCATTTGATTAATATTTCTATCTGAAATAATGCTATCCTGATCAAACATCATAATATAATCATACCCTGATTTCTTTGCTTTTTTACAAATTTCATGGTATGCATAGCTAAGTCCTAAATTCTTATTCTGCGACATCATTTCTATATTATCATACTCCAAGGATACATGACCATTCTCCCTGTCACTATTATCAAAGATATATATTTTCTCAAATAAATTTGTTTTTTTTATTATGTTATTTATTTCTTCTAATTCTGGATTATATATTACCACTCCACAACAAATTTTCATGATATCTCCTTATAAATTTTTTATTTAAATTTAAACATTATAATTTTCTGTTTATTAATCTTATACAACTAATTCAGCTAATTATGAATTTATAATTGTTTAAATTAAAATTTAGATGTAAACTCCATATTAAAATAACTACTTAAAAAGTTTTTCACTTTAAACCTTAATCTTGGATTTAATCTAGGTTGAATTATTTTAATTATTTTGCCTTTGATGGTCATTGCATAACTTAACTTTCCTCTATCCCCAAGATTAATACCTGAGTATGTTTTATGTAGATGTGCATGAACGTCTCGATTCCATAGTCCCTTGCTAATTCCAGGCATAATGTGAAATATATTTTTATTTAAGATATAATGTCTATCAAATTTATCATTATTTCTTGTTTCTACTGCTATCTTAAGATACTTTTCTTCAAAATCTAAGTCTGTACTACCATGAGTAAATTCGTTTAATATAAATTCATGACTAGCAAAAAATCCCACAAAACTATGATAATAAATATCTTGCTTACAAATTTCTCTGAATTCTATTTTTTCTTTTTTTATTTTTTTAGGAATTAAATTACAGTATTCTGTTTTACTTCCTATAAGTTCATTTAGTATAGCGACTGTATTCTTTGTATCTATTTTTTCTACAATAAAAGCATCTCCTAAAAGACAAATGTAATAATCGTCCTTCCGTTTTAAACATACGTTTTTAATACAATCAGGTAAAGTAGCATCCATTCCATTATAAACACACTCATAACCATCTATTTTAACATTTTCACCTGTAATTGAAATAATAATTTGAAATGGACAATCACTCCAATTAATATTAAATAGTTTCAAAAAAATATTACATATATCTAAATAGTTACTATGTGTTGCTAGAATTATCGAAACTTTTTTTTTCATTGTCCAATACCTCTTCCCTCATAATATTATTAGGAATATAAACTTAACTTTTTTCTTTAATTACTTTCAGACATTTACTTTATAGTACTATCGTGTACTCTCTGCCTTTTCCCAAGTAGGCTTTACTTTTCCTGTCAAAATATTAATCACACCTACCCATTGTGCTAAGACAGTAAGAAAATAATAATTTAATAGCTTCATATACTTATTTTGTAATTGAAATAATATGCCAAGAATCAAAAATATATATATTGTAAGTTGAACAAAAAAAGTAGCTAAAAATAAATTATTATTTTTGAAATTGATTACATTTGTTACTAATAAAATTAGATGATTTAACCACAATAAATACCTACATGTCCTATGCCCAAAGTAAAAGAAACTAAACCATTTATACTTAAATATATTCATAGATTTCCATGTATTCTTAAACACATCTAGTATTAAACGATTCATTCTTACTTTACGCTTAAACTCATCGCCATCATTTTCTCCTGCTTTTTCATAGGCTACTGCTTCCATATTATTAATCGCTCGTTTACCTTTTAGTGCGTAATACAAAGGCATCGCACTATCATGGCAATCTATTGGTCTAAAATCATAATATTCAGAATTTCTACATGCATATAAGGCACCATTTCCAGCTGTAATCGTTTGTATCCTTCCCTCTATATCTCTTATTTTTACATCACTATCCCAGTATGTATTTTCTTTATCCGCTGTAGAATTCTCATTATTAGTGTACTTTAAACATCCTGTAACATATGCAATATCTTTTTCGAAGAAACTTGCCATCAACTCTTTTACAGCATTTTCTTCTAACATTGCATTTGCATCTGTCATCACTAAGAATTCTGTTGTTACAGTTTTTTGTGCTTCATTTTGAGCATTCGTTTTTCCTTTTCTTTCTTTTGCCAAATATAAAGAAATATTTTCTTCTGGATGTTCCAAAATATACTTATTTACAATATCATTTGTCAAATCTGTGCTATTATCAGATGCAACTAAAATTTTTATTTTGTCTTTAGGATAATCTAACTTACAGACATTATCTAATTTTTCCCTAATGACCTTTTCTTCATTATGGGCAACAATCATCACTGTCACTGTAGGTGTAAAATTATAATCTTTTTTAATTTCTCTATCTTTATATATTTTCCCTAATATCTTTATACATATTGGATACCCTATCATTGCCCAAAAAATCATAAATCCACTAATAAAAAATAAAATATTATTAACTATCATTACTGGCTTCTCCTATTTAATAATATATTCTTAACCACAAATTATACTCAAAGATATATCTACTTTATATGCTTGACTGGAACTCCAACATAGGTACCACTTTCTTCTAAATTTTCAATTACAACACCACCAGCGCCAATAATACTTTTTTCCCTTATATTCACGTTATTTATAACTGTACTACCTATACCTAACCATACCATTTTTTCTACATTCACACCACCTGCTATATTTACACCTGGTGATATATGAACAAAATCATCTATCACACAATCATGATCAATGGTTGCTCCAGTATTAATAATACATGATTTTCCAATCCTGCTATCCACATTAATTGCAACATTTGCCATAATCACAGTTCCTTCTCCAATAGATACAGTAGCATCTATTGCAGCAGTAGGATGAATAAGAATAGACTGAATTATTCCCATTTCTGATAAATCATTTGAAACTTTATTTCTAATCTCATTACTTCCTATTCCAACGATAATATCATACTCTGAGCTATACTTTTTTACATCTGATACCTTACCAATAATTTTGTAAGTACTAATTTCTGTTTTCTTCTCATCATCATCTAAAAATGCAATTTCTTGATACCCATTTAATTTCGCAATATTTGCAATAACTTTTCCATGACCACCTGCACCTATAATAATCAGTTTTTTTTTCATACTTTACTTCCTTTAAACTCCTCCATCGTTGCTGAAGTATCACTTGATATCCCTTCTCTAGCAAATACAACCTTTATCGTTTTAAAAATAATTTTTACATCTAATAAAAAAGATACATGTTCCACATAATAAACATCAAAGTCAAACTTTTCTTCCCAAGAAATACTATTTCTACCATTAACCTGTGCATAACCAGTAAACCCAGGACGAACATTATGACGCTTTTTTTGATGCTCGTTATATCGTGGTAAATACCTTACTAACAATGGTCTTGGCCCTACAATTGCCATATCTCCTTTTAATATATTAAAAAGTTCAGGCAATTCATCTAAACTTGTGGAACGAAGCAATTTTCCAAACTTTGTTAATCGTACTTCATCTGGAAGAAGATTTCCTTGTTCATCTGTTTCATCGGTCATTGTTCTAAATTTATATAACGTAAAAATTTTTTCATTCATTCCAGGTCTTTTTTGTTTGAATATTACTGGTGAACCTAACTTTGTTCGAACCAGTATAGCAACAATAAGTAGCACCGGACTTAACACAATAATTGCTATAAAAGATAATATCAAATCTATGATTCGTTTTATATAATTTCTATACATTACTTCCACAATCCTTTAATAATAGTAGTAATTCGTTCAAGGTCATCCATTGTCATCTTAGTATCACTTGGCAAGCAAACACCATGTTCAAATAACTGACCAGAATAACTTGTATCTGAACCGATTTCTTCATTTGATATTGTTACATCTTCTGCTGTTGTAATGAAATCGCAATCATGAAATACTGGTTGTAAATGCATTGGTTTCCAGATTGGTCTGGACTCAATATCATTTTCTTCTAAAGCTACCATGATGTCCAATGGCTTTACTTTACTATCTGGTTTTAATTGAATACTGGATAACCAACAGTTACTTCTTTCATCATCAGATAAAGGCATCATTTCAATATCATCAATATCCTTAAACGCTTCTTTATAATAAGAATAAATAGCACGTTTTTGCTCTATTCTTTGATTTAAAACTTTTAACTGACCTCTTCCAATACCAGCTACAATATTAGACATTCGATAGTTATAACCTATCTCTGTATGTTGATAATGTCTTGCTGCATCTCTTGCTTGAGTTGACCAATATAGTATTTTTTTTGCCTTTTCTTCTGCGTTCTCTGCATTTACTAAAATCATTCCTCCACCTGAGGAAGTAATAATTTTATTTCCATTAAAACTAATAATACCATAATCACCAAACGTACCTGTATATTGTCCCTTGTATATTGTTCCTAATGATTCCGCTGCATCTTCAATTAAAGGAACGTTATATTCTTGACAAATATTCTTAATTTCATCAATCTTAGCTGACATTCCATATAAATGAACCACAATTACTGCTTTTGGAAGATTATCTTTATATGCATCAAATGCTTTTTTTAATGCTTCAGGTGACATATTCCAATTATCTTTATCACTATCAATAAATACTGGTATCGCTTTTTCATAAGTAATTGGATTTGCCGAAGCACTAAATGTTAAACTTTGACAAAATACAATATCCCCTTGTTTTATTCCAATACTTTTTAATGCAAGATGAATTGCTGCTGTTCCTGCACTTAATGCTACAGCTGATTGACATCCTAAGTATTCTTTCATTTCTTTTTCAAATTCATTTACGTTTTTTCCTAGTGGAGCTATCCAATTGGTATCAAACGCTTCCTTTATGTATTCTTTTTCATATCCCTCATCACTCATGTGTGGGGATGCTAAAAAAATATGTGCCATATACTAGCTCTCCCTCCTAATTATATTTTAGCAATGCAAAGTACATACTCTGCATTGCTTTCATTTACTTTACTATACTTTTTATCATTTACTCCCTCGTTACAGCAACTTCATCTACCCAAGAATCTTCCACTTTCTTCTTTCTCTTCTTTTCTGGGTGGAACGTAGTTACCATCTTCTCTACCATATCCACAATATCCTCACTATTTTCATAGCAAGCCTCTGCAAGTTCTTCTAATT
>CALWGN010000243.1 GCA_944380055.1 uncultured Lachnospiraceae bacterium | reverse complement strand
TAACAGAGGAAGGTATTAGCGTTGAAGAAAAGATACTTGATAATTTAATTAAGTTAGGTCTTACAAAGTGGGGAAGTGGGGTTTATCGCAGAGATGATTTGCTTGTTCAAAATAAATGCAAGGAAGCAAAAGTAAGTCATGGACTTTTAGAGGTGTTTTTCATTTCAAATAAAGAAGATGTTGCATTTTATCAATCTCATAAAAAGGAAATCGGTCAAGCAATTGCGGATGGAATTATTGATGGGTTTGGTATTCGAAAAATAGAAATAGTAGATGAATATTCATCATGGATTGGCAGTGTTGCAAATGCAGAAAAATTAAATGTTCGAGTAGGTCCAGGAATGAAGTACTCAATTGTAAGTGTAATTGGTCAAATAAATGTAGAAATTTTTGGAGAAGCATACGAAGATATAGAAAAGACAAAAAAATGGTACAATATTAAAGTGGGGGATAATGTGTTAGGTTGGGTATATAGTAAATACATTAAGATGATATAGATGCTATTTTAGTTTTCATTTATGTTGGTAATATATAATAAAGATAGCTTATGTAAGTATAAAAATATTCTAATGAATTTTGTAGTAGTCTATTATTACAAAAATAATTGTAATTGTTTTAGATGGTATTAGTGTAGATATTCTATTTTAGTTGCTAATAAAAGTATGTAACAAATACTTTTCTATGTTATCACAGTAATATTAAAGTAGATAAAAAAGAATATGTTAATGCAGTAATAAATTGTTATATGTAAGATAAGAAAATGAATTTTAGATGCAAAAATGAACAGTTTTTGCATCTTTTTTTGTTTACATTTTTCATAATATAATTAATTATAAGTACTATAGAGATAAAAAAATGGCAAAAAAAAATAACTCGATTTTCTATATGAGTAATGTATAGAAATAGCCTTTTATAGTAGGTAGCAAACATATATGAAATAAAAGTAAAATTTTCCCAAGCGGAAAACTAGAGAATAGTGAAAAAATCTAGTAAAATCAATGGTTTAATACATTTTTTAGAAAAAAATTAAAACTAGAGTGTTTGCTTTAGAAAAAAATTAAAAACACTTGATTTTTCAAGATTTTTCGTATATATTATAAAACAAGAATATAGGAAATAGGATGGTTTAATAACAACATAAGATGTATTGAAATTTAATTTGCAAAGCCTTAATTCGATTATAGATTTCGTTTAATAACAACATAAGATGTATTGAAATCATTCTTTGAATTCGTAACTGCTTCCTATCTCACGTTTAATAACAACATAAGATGTATTAAAATAGAAAAGTATAAAGGAAATACAAGTAAATTCGGCATTTAATAACAATATTCAACTGAACCCCTCACCTCTCCTCATTATTCTACTTTAATTAACAATAAAAAAAGCTATATTCCAAAATAGAATAATAGCTTTTCTTTCAATAGTTTTCTTATTTAATAGGTGTGTAGTTAATTGTAGATTCTTCCTCAGTAGCTTCCAATTTGAAAATTACAGGTCTAAGTCCATCATTGCAGCTACAAATTGCAACACCAGGCACTTTAATCCAATCTCCAAAATAAAACAAATCATTTCTATTGTTATGAGCCAATGCAAATGCATATTGATAAATAGCTTTCCATGCTTCGTCACAAAACCCATCTGGCTTTGCATAATCTGCATAGAATACTTGACCTTGTTTTAGCATTGGACAAGGGCCTATTCCGTCTACGCCATATTCCATTGCCAGTTCCCTGTCAAAAGTTGTTTTTAAAACTGTTATTTTTACTTTCTTCATTTTTTCCTCCCAGTATAAAACAATATGCTTAAAAAATATAAAATTATGATATAATGAACGCAAAGCGTTCCTATTAGAAGAAGCTACGGTTCTTAGTTATGTACAAAAAGCGTGCACAGAAATTATGATATAATAAGAACAATGAGCCAAGCGCGAAGTATTTGGCGAATGTGACAAGATCATGAACTATGTTCATGATATAATAAACACAATAATCCAAGCGCGAAGCATTTGGCGAATATGACAAGATTATGAACTATGTTTATGATATAATGAAGTGTACATGCTTTATTAGAAAAAGATTTTATGATAAAGATATAACAAAATATGTATTTCATTAGAAAGTAGGTAATTTATGTTAGTGCCACGTTATTTTTTTACAAATGATTTTCATTGCTTTTATGAATATTTTGTTTCAAATTCACATAAGAAAAAGAAATTGGAGACAAATGAATATTTATGGAAGCCAGGTGAACCATTTTCAAAAATTTATTATATTATCTCTGGAGTTGGAGAGACTTATGTAGAACATGAAAATGGTTACAAAAAAATTTTGTCATTTCATGGTGCTGGAACACTTTTTCCTGTATACCATAAACAAAACTATAAGATTGAACAAGCAATTATTACAAAAGCTATTACTAATATGGAAGTATTAGAGTTTTCTATAAATGAGTTTCAAAGTATGTATAAAGAAAACATAGAATTAAATGAGAAAATTGTAGACTGGTATTCTATGTATGTAAACTTATTAATTTATGAAACTGCACATCAAGAATACAATAGTACATTTGTAAAATTGTGTAATCTATTATATTTGCTCTCTCAAAATAATATGGAGAAAGAAAATTGTACTATACATCTAACGCAAGAGGATATTGCAGATATATTAGCTATAAATCGTGTTAATCTGTCAAAAAACTTAGCTCGTCTTAAAAGTGAGGGCATTATTTCTACCCATCGAAAATGGATAGAAATTAAGGATATCAAGGCATTAAAGGAATACTGTTCTAATGAAACAATTTGATTATATAACGCAAAAAAAAATTTATCTGTAACGAAAGCTACATAAGTAGTAAAAGAAAAGGATAAAAATTACTCAGGTAATGAAAATTTGTTGACGAAAACCTATTTTATGGATATGATATCTATTATAAGTTTTTAACATTCGGAGGGAAGCACATGGAAAATGAAAAAACAGTCAATTTAGAAGTGGAGGAAAAAGAAGTTATTTCTAAAAACTTCATTGAGCAAATTATAGATAAGGATTTAGCAGAAGGAGTGTATGAAACTGTTCATACAAGATTTCCACCAGAACCAAACGGATATTTACACATTGGACATGCAAAGTCGATTTTATTAAATTATGGACTAGCAGAAAAATATAATGGAACGTTTAATATGCGCTTTGATGATACAAATCCAACAAAAGAAAAAACAGAATTTGTTGAGTCTATTTTAAAG
>CALWGN010000242.1 GCA_944380055.1 uncultured Lachnospiraceae bacterium | reverse complement strand
AATAGGATCTAACACAATGTTTGTAATTGCTCCTATGATTACTGATATCATACCTTTTTTTGCAAATCCCTGTGCTATAACAAATTGATTTAAACCTAATGCCAACACTGCAAAAATTGTACCTGCTACATATGTGGTTAAATATTGATTTGCATATGGAAAAGTTACCTCACTTGCTCCAAAAAATACCAACAATTTATCTTTTGTAAGTAAGAAAAATATTGTTAATACTATTGACATGGCAACTAACATAAGAAAACAATTAGAAACTACTTGTTTTGCACCTTTTTCATTTTTTTCACCTAGACGTATGCTAAGCAGAGGGGCCCCTCCAATTGCTATCCAAGTTGCAAATGAAGACAGTAATGTTACAATTGGACCACAGATTCCTGCCCCTGCTAATGCTACTTCTCCAATATCTTTAATATTTCCAATAAACATTCTATCTACAATACTATATAATACATTAACAAATTGTGCTATCATAGATGGAATTGCAATACGAAGTACTAGACTTTTTATACTATCCCTCTCTAAATCATTTTCCATTTTCATTCTACTTTTCCTCTTTATCTTTTTATTACTTTATGTTTTTTCTCTTTAAACTAGAATTTAACATTTAAATGCTACTGTTTGAAGAATAATATTGATTTTATTTTCTACAAAAACTATACTAATAGTAGGTTATGCTAATTTTATTGAAATTCTATTCTTATTGTCTAAATAGGTAAACATTTCAATGAATACTATTCATTTTTCCAAGGGAGGGTTTTCATGCTACAGCAACGACTATTATTGCTCCGAAAATCAAAAAATTATACACAGCAGCAAGTAGCTACACGTTTACAAATATCACGACAAGCTTATGGGTTATATGAAGAAGGGAGACGCTTGCCATCCATTGAGATGCTATATAATATTGCATTACTATACAATGTAAGTATTGATTATTTATGTGGGCTGACCGACTTACCTGCCCAGTATAAGCCTACAAACTTTAATGAAGACTTTATTTTATACATATATAAACAATTAGATCCTTCATTACAAGATGCTCTTATTTGTATTATGAAACGCTTTAAGGATAATTCGGCACAAAGCTAAACATACTTTATCTTTTATTCATTTCTATTATTACAGCAAGACCATATAATTGGACTTGCTGTACATTTCTTCAAGGATATTATAGCTGTATATCCTTTAACGCATCAGCAAATATATTATTTGTCATTTGTTTTGCTTCTTGTTGCTGTTTTCTTAAATATCTCTGGATATCTTTTTTCTTTACTCCTGCACCTTCTTGCATTCTTCGTTCTTCAAACTTTGTCTTTTTTTCCTTATGTCCACAGCTACAACGAAATACTGCATCTTCTCCTTTTCCAAATAACTCCATTTTTTTATGGCATACTGGACATCTAGCATTTGTTAATCTAGAAATAATTTCTCTATATCCGCATCCTCTATCTTGGCAAGTAAGAAGATTAGCATTTTTCCCTTTTACTGCTAGCAGTCTCTTTCCACAATTTGGACACTTTTTATTTGTTATATTGTCATATTTAAATTGTCCTTCTACTTCTTTTATTTCATGAATAATATGCTGTGTATACACACATATCTCATTCATAAATTCTTCTCTTTTTAACTGTCCATTAGAGATTTTTGTAAGTTTATCTTCCCACTGTGCAGTTAATTCTGGCTTTTTTAAGTCTTCTGGCACTAATTGTAATAACTGCTTTGCTTTTGATGTAATATGTATTTCTTTCCCCTTTTTCTCTAATAAAAATGTATGAAAAAGTTTTTCTATAATATCAGCTCTTGTAGCAACTGTTCCTAACCCACCAGTTTCTGCTAATGTTTTTGCAAGTTTTTTATCTTGTAAATACTTGATTGGATGTTCCATTGCTGATAAGAGTGTTGCTTCATTAAAATATGTTGGCGGTTTTGTCTTACCTTCTCTTATCTGAATCTTAGAAATTGCATAGGCATCACCCTTTTTTATTTCTGATAATATTTGGTCTTTTTCTTTAAAGAATACTTCTTCCTCATTTTCTTCAAAGGATACCTCTTCTTTTTCTACACCATAAACTTCTTTCCATCCCAAATGTTTTATGGTTTTTCCTTTTGCAACAAATACTTCTCCTTCTATTACACCGTTTACTATTATTTGATTATATTCAAATGGAGGATACAACACTGCTAAAAAACGTTTTACTACTAAATCATATATTTTTCTCTCTTCATTTGACATACGCTCCAATGGAACATATTGCTCTGTCGGTATAATAGCATGATGATCTGTTACTTTTTTATCGTTTACAAAATTAGCTTTTGCTTGTATTGTTTTATTCACTAGACTTCCTGCCATCTTACGATATGGACCAATACTACAAGCCTTTAGTCTATCCTTTATGGTTGGTACAATATCTGTTGTTATATATCTACAATCGGTTCTTGGATATGTAAGCACTTTATAATTTTCGTACAGGCGTTGCATAATATTTAACGTTTCTTTTGCTGAATACCCAAAATATCTATTTGCATCTCTTTGTAATTCTGTTAAATCATAAAGCAAAGGGGCTTGCACACTCTTTTTACTTTCTATCATTTCTTGTATTTGTATGTTTTTCCCTTTAAGAAGCTTTTCCTTTTCTAAAATTTTTTCTTTTTGGAAGGTTTGATTACTTCCACTTTTTTTATCTTTCCATTGAAATACAATATTATTTGCTTCTATCTCTAATCCATAATAAGATTTTGGAATAAACTTTTTTATCTCTTCTTCCCTTTGTAATATCATCGCTAGTGTTGGTGTTTGCACTCTCCCACAAGAAAGTTGTGCATTGTATTTACATGTTAATGCTCTTGTTGCATTGATACCTACCAACCAATCTGCCTCTGCTCTACAAAGAGCTGCCTCATATAAATGATTATATACTCTACCATCCTTTAATTGGTTAAATCCATCTTTAATTGCCTTATCTGTAACAGAGGAAATCCATAATCGCTTTATTGGCTTTTTATTATTGGCTTTTTCTAAAATAAGTCTAGCAACTAATTCTCCCTCTCGCCCAGCATCTGTGGCAATAACAATAGTTCCTACATCTTTTCTATGTATAAGACTTTTTATTGCCTCATATTGTTTTCTAGTTTGTTTAATAATTTCCGTTTTAAATTTGTTTGGTATAATAGGCAAATCTTCCATTTTCCATTCTTTATAGATATCTTTATAACCTTCTGGATCCGATAAGGTTATTAAATGCCCCATTGCCCAAGTAACAATATATTTTTCTCCTTCTATATAAGCATTTGTCTTTTTATTACAACACAATACTTTCGCGATATCTCTACCTACAGATGGTTTTTCTGCAATAACTAATGACTTCATTTAATACCTCCACCTATTTGTTCCTTATATTTAAATAAAAGGCTAATACACAAAAGAATAGGGGCACTTAAGTGTCCCCTATCTACTATTCTTACTTTTCTTCTGTCATATCAATAGACTCTATATTTTCTTCTTTTGAAACTTCTTCTACTACAATAGTTTCTTTTACTAATGTTTTTTTCTTTGTAACTATAATTAGCATAATTACACCAATTATAAACATAAAAATAGAAATAAATTGAGAAGTTGATAAAGCTCCTACGCTTCCTCTTGGGTCATTTCTAAATATTTCAACACAAAAACGTCCAACACTATAAAAAATTAAATAACAAGCAGCTACTACTCCATCGTTTTTCTTTTTTCTTGCAATCATAACAAGTATAAAAGCATGAATAAAGTTTAATCCACTAGAAATTAGCTGTGTTGGTATTAAGCTCACTCCATTTGGCCCATAAAGAGATTCGTGGAATGTGATTCCTATCCATGAATGTGTTTCTCTACCATAGCAACAACCTGTTAAAAAGCAACCAATTCTACCAAAACCTTGTGCCAAAGCAATAGATGGTATAATTAAATCAAAATAAGCTAAAAAATCCAACTTTTTAATTTTGCAGTATAAAAATCCCGCTATAATTCCACCTATAATTCCACCATAGACAACAAATCCTTCTGCAAAGTTTAACATAACCTTAGGATTTTCTATAATGTATTCAAATTCTGTAATAAAAAATAGTAGTTTAGATCCAATCACCCCTCCGATTAAAGCAATAACTCCTATATTAAAAACATTATCTGCATTTAACTTGTATTTCTCTGATCGCTTCATAGCCATTAAAAAAGCGGCTATAATACCGATTCCTATCATAGCACCATATCCATATATGTTAATTGGTCCTAATTCAAATAAAATGGGTTTCATTGTGTCTCCTTTCTTTTTTGCATAAGTTAAGCTGATTATACACTATTTTCTAGGTGAAAAAAAGGGGTAGCGTATATTTTTTTATTTTTATTTTCTTTATTCTAATCACCTCTTTTATTTTTCTGAATATGTTAACAGTAATCAATAATAACATTATATTAAAGCAAATAAAAAATAAAGGAGGATTTTTATGAAACTAAATGAATTACAAAATGGTCAATCCGGAATTATCATACAAAATATTCATTCAAATCCTATGAAGCAACGTCTTTTTGACTTAGGTCTTACAACTGGTTCCATAATTCAATGTGGTTATAGAAGTCCTTATGGTGATCCAGTTGCTTATTACATTCATGGTACTATAATTGCCCTTCGCAAAGAAGATTGTGAAAAAATATTTGTGGAGGATTTGCCATGAAAAAATATAGCATTGGATTAGTTGGAAATCCAAACGTTGGAAAAAGCACCTTATTTAATCAACTAACAGGTCAACGACAGCATACTGGAAATTGGGCAGGAAAAACAGTAGCAACTGCTTATGGAACATTTTGTTATGAAAATACTACATTTGAACTTGTTGATTTACCTGGAGCATATTCACTAACACCTACTTCAAAAGATGAAGAAATTACTAGAGATTACTTATGTTTTTCTAATTACGATGCTATATTAGTTGTTTGTGATGCCACTGCATTAGAACGAAATTTAAACTTGGTATTTCAAATTCTTGAAATTACTACTTCTGTCATTCTTTGTATTAATTTAATTGATGAAGCACAAAAGAAAAAAATCTTTCTTGATCAACAGATACTTATGAAACAATTAGGTATTCCTGTTGTATTTACTTCTGCTAGGAAGAAAAAAGGGCTGGAACAATTACAGTCAGCTATATATATTATGGCCACTTGTCCATCTTCTAAAAAATATAAATTAGACTATCCAATTTGGATAGAACAAAGTATTTCTTTTATTAGCAATCTTTTAAAAGATGCCAATGAAAATATACCTCACTATTTTTTTGCAAAACAAATTTTAGCTTCTGATGAGATAATACCTAATTTTTTAATAGAAAGACAAATTCTTCCTCCCTTGCTAATGGAACAAATAATAGAGAGCAAACACACTATTTATGATACATTTTCTGCCTATCATATTACACCTAATATTGTTCAAGAAACTTTATGCAAAACTATTTTTACAAAATCTAAGGAAATTTGCGATGAGGCTTGTAATTATAATAGCTCCATAAAATATAAGAGGGAAATAAAAATTGACCAAATAATTACAAATCGAAGTTCTGGTATTCCTATTATGCTACTTCTTCTTTCTTTTATTCTTTGGCTTACAATATCCTTTGCTAATATCCCCTCATCATACTTATCAAAATTTTTCTATTTTTTAGAGCCTTATATTAGTCAGTTTTTTTCCTTCTTACAAGTACCTACTTTTATCCATGACTGCATTGTATATGGAGTCTATCGGGTTGTTACATTAGTTATTTCTGTTATGCTTCCACCTATGGCTATTTTCTTTCCACTATTTACGATTTTAGAGGATTTGGGATACTTACCTAGGGTTGCTTTTAATTTAGACTATTGTTTTAAAAAGGTAAATGCTTGTGGAAAACAATGCTTATGTATGTGTATGGGACTTGGATGTAATGCTGTTGGAGTAACTGGTTGTAGAATTATTAACTCGAAACGAGAACAACTAATTGCTATTTTAACTAATAGTTTTATGCCTTGTAATGGACGTTTCCCTACTTTAATTGCTATTATTACTATATTTTTCACTTGGTCTATGCCTACATCAAATGTATTTTCTGCACTTTTTTTACTTCTTTGTATTGTAGCTAGCATTATTGTCACATTTTTTGTTTCTTATATATTATCAAAAACAGTGTTAAAAGGTACTCCATCTTCTTTTACATTAGAACTTCCTCCTTATCGTATTCCTGATGTAAAAAAAATTGTTGTTCGTTCTCTTTTTGATCGTACTCTAGTAGTTTTATGGCGTGCCGTTTGCATTGCTTTACCTGCTAGCCTTCTTATTTGGGTATTGGCAAATACATTCATCGGATCTACTAGCTTGTTTCAATATTGTACTTCATTTTTAGACCCATTTGGACAGATAATGGGATTAGACGGAGTTATTTTATTTGGTTTTCTACTTGGAATTCCTGCCAATGAAATTGTCCTTCCTATTATTCTTATGGGATATTTAAATAATTCTACAATTACTGATTTCTCTAGTTTTGAACAGCTACGACTTATATTTCTTAACAACAACTGGACATTATCTACTGCTTTATGTATGATTGCTTTTACATTATTTCATTGGCCTTGCTCCACTACTTGTTTAACAATAAAAAAAGAAACTAAAAGTTTTAAATGGACTAGTGTGGCATTTTTTCTACCGACTTTAGTAGGGATTACTTTATGCATTCTTATTAATATACTTGGAACTATATTCTCTTTTTAAAACTACTACAAAATATTACTTTGTGCCATTTCTAACTAAAAAGTGTCTACAAAATATATAATATATTTTGTAGACACTTTTTTAGTTTATGTTCTATTTTTGTAGTAATTGCTCTAAGCTAGCTAACTTAACACAAACTACAAATAACTCAGTTGCTATTTCTAAATCTTTAATTTTGGGTAATGATGGTGCAATACGAATGGTTTTATCTTGTGGGTCTATTCCATAAGGGAATGTAGCACCTGCTGGTGTCATAACAACTCCTGCTTCTTTTGCCAAAGAGACGATTCTTTTCGCACAACCATTTAAACTATCAAAAGCAATAAAGTATCCACCCCTTGGACAATTCCAATCTCCTATATGTAAATTACTAAGTTGATTTTCTAATATATTTAATACCGTTTCAAATTTTGGTCTTAATATACTTGCATGCTTTAACATATGATTTTTTAAATCACATTGCTCTTTAAAAAATCTTGCATGACATAGTTGATTGATTTTATTATACCCTATTGTTTGGATTCCCATTTGCTTTTTAATATCTGTTATATTATTTTCTGATGTAATAAGCCCTGCAATACCTCCACCAGAAAATGTTATTTTGGAAGTAGAGCAAAACTCATACACCATATCTGGGTGATTTGCTTTCTTACATTCCTCTAAAATATTTAAAATACTATCCTGTTTATCTTCATATAAATGATGAATAGCATATGCATTATCCCAAAAAATTCTAAAATCTTTTGCTGCTGGTTCTAAATGAGCAAATCTTACTACTGTTTCATCGCTATAAGAATAGCCTTGTGGATTTGAATATTTAGGAACACACCAAATTCCTTTAATTGAGTCATCATTTTTTACCAGATTCTCTATAATATCCATATCTGGCCCTGTCTGACTCATTGGTACTTGTATCATTTCAATGCCAAAATGCTCTGTAATTCCAAAATGTCTATCATATCCTGGCACTGGACAAATAAATTTAACTGTATCTAGTTTGCACCACGGTGTGCTTCCCATAACTCCATGTGTCATAGAACGAGAAATTGTATCATACATAATATTTAAACTGGAATTTCCGTACACAATAACATTGTCTACACTTACATCTACCATGGAAGCAATTAATTTTTTTGCTTCTATAATCCCATCAAGAACACCGTAATTTCTACAATCAAATCCATCTTGATTTATTACATTGGATTCACTTGTTAATACATCTAACATACCTAAAGATAAGTCTAATTGTTCACTGCTTGGCTTTCCTCTTGACATATCAAGTTTAAGTCCCATTTCCTTAAACTTTTCATATTGCCCTATCACCCTTTCGTGTTCCTCTAATAATTCCTCTCTACTCATCTCTTGATAAGATTTCATAACAACTTCCTCCTATAATTTGTAGTTATTTAAAAATTAATTATTCACTTCACTATCCCAATAAATTCTAATCTGCTCTTCTGTCAATTTACTACAAAACTTTGCTTTAATATCAATAAACTCATAAAAATCTTCTAATACGACATATAATAATGCTCGATTTTCAAACTCTTCTCTTGTTACTGGCAATGGTTGCTCTCTCATTAGAGTTCTAATTTCTTGTAATTGTCTTTGCAATTCATCAGTATTATTATGTTGATAAATTGTCCTTGAAATATACTCCATAAAATCGGCTATAATCATTGCTTGCTCAGACACCTTAGTTAGTGAATGTAAATAGTAATGAATACTTTGCAATGTAACACATTGATTCTTTCTCATTTCCATATATTCAATATAGTATCTTGCATGACTATACAACGTATTATTCATATTTGCAAATGCTCTTCCTAGTGCTATATCTACATGATTCTCTAGCTTTTCTAAACATTTTTTATCTACACCATCTGTTTCTAAATGACGAATATACGCAGCCATTTCAACAAATAACGATTTCATGTCTAATTCAATTTGCTCAATATCTGCTTTAATTAAGTGTACATTTGTGGGAATATATAAATTCATTATAATGCCAATTCCAACACCAATAACTAATAAAGCAGTTTCATTTAATATAAAATCTACTGTAAATGTTTGATTTTGAAGAAAATGAGTTGCAATAACTGCATTTACTGATAATGCACCTTGCCAATCAAAAACTTCCCCTAGCGCTCCTATCCCTAGTAAAACTAATACAAATGCCCAAGTATGAAAATGTATTCCATAAAATACAATATAGCAAATAATTAATGTTGCAAGAAATGAAATAATTCGCTTAAATGCTAACATAAATGTTTCTTTTCTTGTATCTTGTATACTTAGAAGAGTAATTATTCCAGCAGAAGATGCAAATTGAATATTACACAGCTGTGCAATTATAATAGCTAAACTACTTCCAACAGCAATTTTTATTACTTTTAGCCAATTAATATGATTCCATTTGTCTTTAAAAAATTCTACGATATTTTCCCAATCCTTTCTTTTATTTTTATTTTTTTCATTTGTTATATAAAAAAGTAATGTTTTATATGGAATACTAATTCTTCCATATGTTACTTTATAACATTTTTCCCAAAAAAACAATATATTTTATTTAACACCTTTATTAATATAGAATTTTTTTTGAAATTTATACTTTGTTTCGACTATCCATTATTATATGGATACATCTATACAACGTTATATCCTATTTATTTTTTCTAAAAGAATACCTTTTTAGAGAAAGTTTGATAAGCTCTTTTTCATACTATAATCCTAATAAAAATAGGGTGTCATAAGAAGAGATAGCATCTATTGTTTGTGAAATGTCCAAACATCCACCACAATCTAAATCTTACCCTCTTAGCACCCTAATTCTATAAGATATACATTCTATTTTTTATAATATAGCAATTAAAATATGAACTATTACAATCGCCATAACGATAGCACTTAATACGCGATGCATAACAACCCAGTTTTTTTCAATAGCCTTTTTGTTGGATATGTAAGTAATATTACTACCATAAGTAAAAAGCTTATAATACCAGTTGCTAATCCTGTTTTATTTACAATTGTTTTTCCATGAATACAAGCTGTTACTAAAATAATAACTCCCATTAGCTTATGATATTTTTTTAATATCCTGTTTACTTTTTTTACTTTAGGATATTTTTTTCTAGCTTACCTAATGGTTGAATAACTACCAATAAAATTAATAATACAAAAGAAATCCAGCCTAATAAATCACTTAAAAATTGTTGTTCCATAAATCCTCCTAATGTGTTTCGTAAGAGTTTATATCCTCTGTCTTCTTTGTTAGTTTTAGCTAACTAAAAGGCTTAAAAAGAGGGTTAGCTTTTACTAACCCTCTAAAAATATATACGAAATTTTATTTTTTGTCAATATATTATTTTTCTCTAATCTTCTTTACTATTTGAATAATAATAGAAGGTATAACTGCTAATACAACTACTGTACCAATTTGTCCAACTGTCATACGAGAAACTTCAAATAAAGATTGTAGCCCTGGAATAAAAATAACTGCTGCTAATAATACTACTCCTGCAAAGAATGCATAAACACTGTATATATTTGACTTAAATCCAACAGTAAAAATAGATTTATCTGTTCTACAATTAAATCCGTGGAATAATCTTGCTAATGTTAATGTAGCAAATGCCATGGTACTTGCCATACCAGCAATCTTTGTATTTGCACCGATATGATATGCAACTAATGTACAAATGGCAATTAATCCACCTTGAACAAACAATGCAGTTAAAAAGCTATTGGTTAAAATTCCCTCTTTTGGATCTCTTGGCTTTTCATTTAAAATGCCTTTATCTGCTGGTTCCATACCAATTGCAATCGCTGGTAAACTATCTGTTAATAAGTTAATAAATAATAAGTGTACTGGTAAAAATGGTACTGCTAATCCTAAAATAGATGTATATAGTACACTTAAAATACCTGCCATATTACCAGATAATAAGAAATGGATTGCATTTTTAATATTTCTATATACATTTCTACCATTTGTTACTGCTTTAATAATTGTAGCAAAATTATCATCAGATAAAATCATAGAAGCTGCATCTTTAGAAACTTCTGTTCCCGTAATACCCATAGCAATACCAATATCAGCCTTTTTAAGTGCTGGTGCATCATTTACACCATCACCTGTCATAGCAACAATATTACCTTTCTTTTGCCATGCATCTACAATTCTGATTTTATGTTCTGGTGAAACTCTAGCATATACAGAAATATGAGTCAACTTTTCATCTAATATTTTATCATCCATCTGATCTAATTCTACACCAGTAACTGCTAAATCATTATCATCCATAATTCCAATTTGCTTTGCAATGGCAGAAGCTGTTACTTTGTGGTCACCAGTAATCATAATTG
>CALWGN010000241.1 GCA_944380055.1 uncultured Lachnospiraceae bacterium | reverse complement strand
TGTATTTTCTACTTAATTATCCTTTGTCTGTTCACTACTTTCTTGTTGCCCCTCTTTTGATGGTCCTTCTTGTCCTTCTCCTCGCATCCCACCTGGTTGTTTACCACCTTGCATTCCCATACCTCCATTAGATGTTACTACTGATTCTAATGTAAGATTTGATATTATGTCTCCAGCTTCTATTGTATACACTTCTCCTCCTACTAAATCTGAACAACTAAACACAATAGAATTGTATGATTTTTCAGATGTCCATGAGTAAATAATATCTCCACTACTATTTTTAATAGTAGCTTCTTGACCGCTATTTACTATACTATCCAAATTCCATAAAAAGGAATATTGAGTAGAAGAATCTGAAAATCCTTGTGCCATTTGACTATAACCAATTGCTAATACACTTCCTCCACTAATTGTACCACTTCCTGCGTAATCAATAGCACCATTTCCTCCATTTTCTGGACCATATATTACAATGTCCCCTCCTTCTACAATAAAGTCACCGTTTGAGTCAATTCCATCACCAGATGCAGTAATGGTAATAGTTCCTCCCGTAACCTTTATATATAAATTTGAATTACTCTCTTCATTATTTGGATCTTGCATTCCTCTAATGCCATCTGTACTAGTTCCATCTGTTGCATTAAATCCATCATCACTAGCAACTACATTTACCGTTCCACCATTTACTACAATTGTATATCCTTCAACTCCTTCATAAGATTTAGAAATATCAACCGTACCATCATTAATGATTACATTACCCTCTGCATGAATCCCATCATCACCTGTTGCAATAGAAATATCTCCACCTTCTATTGTTAAGTTACCATTACAATGAACACCATCATCTACTGTATCTAGTTTAAATGTTCCACCTTTAATAATTTGTAATGTACCAGCCTTTAATCCTTTTTGACTGGTTGTTTCTGTTACACTTATATCCTCAGAAACAGATTCACTTTCATTTGATTGTTCTCCCATAGACATAGGTTCATTCATATCTGGAGGTGTTTCCATCTCTCCGTTCACATCTGGTGGTGTCCCCATCTCTCCGTTCATATCTGGTGGTGTCCCCATTTCTTCGCCTTTTCCTTGAAAATGCTCTCCACCCATTTGTGTATCTACTTTCACTTCTGCATTTTCACTTCCACCACCTGTTGTAATTTCATAAGTTCCATTTACAATAATAAGTCCTGTTTCTGCATCAAATCCATCTTCCGAAGAATTAATAGTAAATGTTCCATTCTCAACATAAATATATCCTTTTGTTGTATCGTCTGTTTGATTAGACTTTACTGCATCTTCCTTGGTATTTAATACAAACGTACCATCTTTTATTTTGACCCTGTCTTTTCCTGTTAATCCCTGTCCATTAGAGGTAATATTGTAAGTTCCACCTGTAATAACAAGATCATCTTTTGATACAATACCATGCCCATAGTTTGCATTTACAGCTAATGATCCACTTCCATTAAATGTTACATCCGCTTTACTAAAAATAGCTGCATCTACTGTACTTTCATCTTCTGATAGTTCATATGAACTTCCATCTGAAACCGTATTTTGTGTTCCTTCTGCTAATGTAATAAATACCTTATCTGCTTGCTTAATAGAAATAGGTGCATTATTATCGCAATGAATATTAGCTCCTTCTAGTACAATTTTAATTTTATCTAACTCTCCCGCATTTACAATTAATTGCCCATTATCTAGGGAACCAGAAACAATATAGGTTCCTGCTGAAGTAATAGTAATTTTATTATCTTCTACTGTTGCACCATTTCCATCTATTTGTGCCGATGTACCATTAAGTGTAATAATTGTGCTATTTTCTTTATCATACCCAATATCTAAATCATTTCCTGTAAATTGTAAATCAAAATCTGATTCCTGTTGATTCATATTTACTGTCGTTGTACTGCTATTATCAGAGCTTTCCGTTTGTGTTGTGTTATTTGATTTCATTTGACAACCAACTGCTGATATAAAAAGAAGTGCAGCTCCTAACGACAATGCTATTTTTCTTTTAAACATTATAATTCCTCTCTTCCTAATCCAATTCTACCACAACTAATTTCTAAATTTCCATTTCTACATCTTATTTCATCTATCATTTTTTTCTCATTTTTTAAGTCTTTTAATGTAATTGAATATTCTAAACGATATAAGCTACCCATATTACATGTTTTTACTTGAAGCATTTCCCATTTCTTTAAATAAGTTGCAAATATATCATCAAAAATTTCTGTATAATCTAATCCCTCTGGAATTGTAATTTTTAATACCTTTTCCATAGACTTTGCTTCTCCAAATTTAGAATGTGTAAGTAACAGATTACAACCACCAATTAAAAGAACAAACAATACTGCAATTCCAATATAACCAATACCCGTTGCAAGCCCAATTGCCATTGCAAGGAAAATACTACTGATTTCTTTTGCTGTTCCTGGTACAGAACGAAATCTTACAAGACTAAACGCTCCCATAACAGCAACTCCTGTACCAAGATTTCCATTTACAAGCATGATAACCATTTGAATCATTGCTGGCATTAATGCTAATGTAATAACAAAACCTTTATTATAGGTAGTATTGACCATATAAATAAATGCAATAATTATTCCAAGTATAATTGATGCTGTTGTACATAATAAAATAGTTCCAATTGAAAATGTTGCTGTGTTCCCTGAAAATACACTACCAAAAATTTGATTTATCATCTCTTAATTTCCTTTCTTTTTTATGCGAAACAATGCTCTCGAAACATCCAAGATACATTTTTCTTTTCTATTTCACTATTAATTTTTGACTGAAATAATGTTTGATATCCTTTTCCATACTTTGAAAAAGAAGTGGGGTAAATTTCCAACTCATTTAATATATGACTAAGCCAAAGGGGCATAGCTCCTGGGATTTTTATTTCCATCAGTACTTGACCATCTTCTAGCAATTGATTTCCCCACATTCCTTTATCTAATTCTAATTGTTCTGTTCTCCAAACAATATTCGTATCATATGTAATACGTAACGACTCATCTTTAATACCATAGCAAGCAATTCGTTCATATCCAATAAACATTGCTGGCTGTATATTAGAATAATAGTTTAAGAACTAGTTAATTTCTTCTAAAATTTGAGAAGATTTATTTTCTTTCTCTCCATTATATAAGTAACTGACTGCCTCTTTTAATTCCATATCAACTCTACGCTTATATACAATTCCATCATATTTCTTTTTAAGCTCAATAAATACAGTATCATCAAAATTTGGTGTTCCATAACTTCTAAGTCTTAGCTTTTCTTTGTATACTGGCTTATCAAGAGATGCTCGAATAATTTTACTATCTGGTGTATCAAAATAGATATTGCTAATTGTAGACTTCCCATACTTATCTACTACAACGATTCCTTCCAATCGTTTCCTTAATTCTTCGTATTGAGTCTTACTTAGCAAATATTTTTTTTCGTATCGT
>CALWGN010000240.1 GCA_944380055.1 uncultured Lachnospiraceae bacterium | reverse complement strand
TATTTCACTTGTCTACCTAGAAGGGAGCATATCATTCATCCCATGGACAGCCCTATTAATTTTTCAGTGAATGAGGATTGTATTAAATGTAGCACTTGTATGAAAGTTTATCCAAGGGCTAATATCTACTATCATAACTCTAAAAGTATCATATTTGGAAATCATTATAAATGTTGTCTTTCTTGTGTTAATAATTGTCCTAAGAAATCCTTACAGGTAAAAAAGGGATAAAAATCCAAATAGTAGATTTAGAAATGAACACGTTTCATTAAAATACATTACTAATTCTAACAATTAATAATATAAGCATTATCTTATAATTGCATGAAAAAGTATCTTTGATACTTTAACTCCCCTTATCCTCCTCAATCTTGAGGGGCTTAGAGACTTCAAATAAGTCCAATATCCAACTTAATTGAACTTTCCATAATACAACAAAAAAGGCATCTTATTTGATGCCTTTTTCACTATCTTGCTATCCATTACAATCACAAGCTTCTTCATAATCATCGGAAACAATATGTGTACGAGTAAATCCATCTGGATTTATATAATACCTATCTTTTCCATCTCGTTTTGCAATATAAAGAGCAGAATCTGCATTATGATATAATGTTTCATAATCACTACAAGTATTGCTTGTTGACGCCACTCCAATACTGACAGATAGTTGGAATTTAATATAATATTCTTCTAGTTCTTTATGTACATAATTAACAAATGAGTCTAACTTATGTTTCAAATCTTCAATAGAAGATTCTCCAAATATAAATACTACAAACTCGTCACCACCAAGCCTAGCAATAATGTCATCACTACGAAAATTTGTTTTTAGGCAATTAGCAAATTTTTGAAGTAATTTATCACCCACTAGGTGCCCAATGATATTGTTGATACGTTTAAAGTTATCTAAATCAAAAATAATGAATATTCCTTTCTCTTGTACATTCGCTAATAATTTATTGATTGTTTTTTCACATAATGAATATTTTTAAGCCCTGTTAGTTTATCTGTTGACATCTTAATCTCTGCATCTTTCAACTAATGTTTGGTATCATAATCAATAGAAACAGTATTAGCCCAAAAATATCAAAACCTATTTGGTATTTATTTATCTTCAACATATTACATCACTCCCCTACAAATTCCCATTTATCTATATTATATCAAAAGTGCCGTTGCTTCACATTATAAAAAAATTGTTCATTAAATATACTTTATAACTTGGAATTTAACGTTTCAACCTATTGACTACTTTATTAATAGAAATACATTTTTTATATCTATCCTTCTATGTGAATTCATCATAATATTTATAACTTTGCTCTCAACTAAAGAAATCGTTATCAATCGTTGAATTAGAATAATTTGGTACAATCATATTAAATCCATGTTCAAAACCATACTTATTAGTATATTTTAGACATATAATACTCATCTATATATTTATCATTCATAAATATAGCATTTCGTTTAATACCTTCAACCTCAAAACCACTTTTCTCATATAATTGTTTTGCTATAGTATTTGGGCACATTACTGTTAACTCTAATCTTGAAATATTATTTTCTTTTGCCCATAAATCTAATTCACAAAATAACTTTTTTCCGATCCCTTTTCCCCTAAACTTCTCTCTAATTCCTACAACAATATATGCTATATGCTTAATTTTTCTTAGAATTTCTCTCTGTGCAGATAAAAACCCTATAATATTGTCATCTTCAATTGCAATTAAAAGTAAATTATCTCCATTAATTGACTGATTAATCATTGCTTTTACTCTATTAACATCATTAGGTCTTTCATCTGCTTCAAATAACATATACTCTGTTTCTTTATCTAATTCTAACAACATTTTTAACATATTATCAGCATCATTAATTTCACATCTACGAATATTCATTTTCTCTTACCTCTTATTTTTATATTTTTCCATATTATTCTATTTTAAATAAGTACGCCAAGTTATTATTTTACAATCTTTTAATTAAACTTAATTCCTTTATATAAAAAACTCATACCTATATATAAATATAAGTAAGAGTCTTAATCCCTATAACTTTTATGTATTTACAATTTTAGTAAAAACCTCACTTATTTATGATACGGTTCATTATTCATAATCCGATAACTACGGTAAATTTGTTCCAATAAAATCACTTTCATCATTTGATGAGGAAATGTCATTTTTGAAAAGCTGATTGCCTCATTTCCTCTCTCCATTACTTTATCTGCTAGACCTAGAGAACCTCCTATCACAAATACAATATGTCCATGTCCACGAACTCCTAATTGTTCGATTTTCTTTGATAGCTGTACAGAATCTAACATTGTTCCTTGTATCGCTAATGGGATTACATAGGCATCTTGTGGTATTTTTGCTAATATTCTTTCCCCTTCTTTTCCTTTTATTTGTAGCTCTAATGCTTCACTTGCACCATCTGGCGTTTTCTCATCTGCTACCTCAATAAGCTCTAATTTACAATAACGTGAAAGCCTCTTTGCATACTCATCAATTGCCATATTCCAATACTTTTCTTTAATTTTTCCAACTGTAATTAACGTAATTTTCATAACTACTCCTATCTTATTAGTTCAATAACTGTATTTCTTACACTTGTATTGCCACCTGATAAATCATTGCAAGTAACTATAATAACCATCAAATATAATATGTATCTTGTAAATTCACCAAGCACTATTATCATTTATATCCCTATTACTAAAATCCTTTTATCTATCCTTATACTAAAATCTTAGTATCATATCATACCAAGTAGCACCACCATGAGTAGATGCCGACTTTCCTACTACTTTATATCCAAATTGCTCATAAAAAGAGATTAAATGCTCTTTGCAGGTAAGAACAACACCTTTTCTTCCTCTCTTTTTGCTTTCCTCTATCATATGAGTCATTAATTGTTTTCCATACCCTTTTTTCTCATATTCTGGTAATACATCTAAGCCAAAAATCATTTGATAGCTTCCTTTTGGATTGTGCAAATTAACATTTTCAAACATTTTATCTGTAATTGTACTACTATCGGTTACTGCCCCATTAATAAAGCCGATGATTTTTCCATCTATTTTTCCAATAAAAAAACTTTCTGGAAAAGTTTCTACTCGTTCTCTTATGGATTGTTCACTGGCAGCTTCTTCTTTTGGGAAACAGATTTTTTCTATTATTGCAATTTCTTTTATATTCTCTTTGCTAACGTTTTCTATTTGTAAATTGCTCATATTTTTTCTCCTAACTGTTATGAATATATCTATCCTTATCTTAACATAAATATACTTTTTTTCATAGAAAAACCAATACTAATTATCTTTGAAAAATCTATCTCTTTCATTTTATAATCCACCTCATATTTTTTATTAAAAAACTGACCTCCTACCAATTAGATTCTAGGTCTAACTCATAGTGGTCAGCCCAAATATTACTTTACTAAAATTTGTTCTTTTATTTATATGTTAAGTATTCATGAATACCTCAACATTGTCGTATTGCCACTAGAATACTTTTTATTCTATTCATTTTCTAAGATACAGACAAATCGTTCGCTCCACTGCATCTTTTCTTGGTGTATTTGCTTCCTTTATTTTTCGTAGATTAAAAGATATTTTTTATCCAAAGTCTCCCTCTCTTCCTCGCGTTCTTTCCATTGACGAATCTAGAGAAAATGCCGGTGGTGAGAAAGAACCATAAAAAATAGCGTAGCAGTTGAAACTGCTACGCTATAAAGTTTAACTTTAAGAGGACATCTTTTAATCTATTACTTTATAATAATTATACATTTCTAGTCACCAGGTCCAAGGTAAAAAATTGCATATACGGTTTCTACTTTAGCCGGATTATTACCCTTTATCTTTCCATCATAGTAAACTGAAATTTGATGCCCTAATTTAAAAGCGCTATAACTATCTTTTAATTCTACATCTTTAGATACAAATACTGTTTTATATCCCTGATATATAGGATCATCTGGATTTATATTGACAACAACATAGTCTTCTAATACTACCTTAATCTCTCCTTTAAAATGTGGCTCAGTCCTTGTTACATTATTCATAGTTCTAACACATCCTGAAAAAATAGATATAATTGCTACAACTACAACGATTACACTAATAATTTTTTTCATTATTGACTCCCCCTATTAGGCCTCTCACTACTACAGTAGCAAAATTTCTAGTAAAATCTCCTAATGGACACAGATACACAAGACTAACCTCGTAGTTTCTACGGTTTTATATTTTTCTTAATATTTATTACTACATTTATATCCTATAATGATGAGTATTACAACAATATATATTGTCGTAATACTCATCTCATAGGTAAAATTACGAGTTGTTTTCACACTCATTAATAAAAAGGAACGAAAAAAACTAATTTACCCAATACTTATAACCATCCATAAATGAAGAACCAGTATTATATAAATAAAAATTAGTACTTGATTTCTCCCAACCATCAATTATTCTTACATAACTTCCACCAGCATTATACTGTCTATATCCTATCCCAATAACCCAATGCCAATTTGCAATACCATCAGCAAGTAAGAGTGAACAAGGTCGATTTTCATCTATGGCAGCTTTAATATGTGAATATAAACTAAGGTAAGTACTATTTAATGTATATCCTCTACTGGCAAAATATTCTTTTGTCTTGTTATTAATATTGGCTACTGGTCCATTCCCAACAAAATTATGAACAGCAACAAAAGTATCATATACAGAATTGATTTTTAATTTAGTATATCCCCTGTTTGAAAAGTATAACGCTAAATTAGTAGCAGCTACTGCACCACAATGATTATCTGCAATTGACTCAAATTCACCTGTAGTTGCCCATTCAGTATTCAGTGTATTCGATATTAAATTGGATGTATAAGCACCTTCTGGCATATCTTCCCAATGAATGAAACCATAATCATCATCTCCATATAAACTTATTTCAGAGAATATTCTAGTTTTCAACTGCTGTAATTGTAAAGCAACATTTTTATCTTCAACTACTAAATTTGGATAAAAATCATATAAATCATTTTTTAGATTATATGTTTCAATAGAATTGTTTTCTTCATATATATCTGTAGGATTATTATAAATAATGTGTGGAGAAGATATTTCACATAAAATATCTTCAATTGCTTTTTTGCTTCCTTGACCAAATTCAATAGCTATTGGGTTATTTTTGTTATTGTTTATAACTGCATATCCAGTAGGTTCAAATGTAACATACCATGCTACAATATCACTGATTTCATTGTAAAGTGGTATTACTTCTTTAACAATCGAATCAGATACAAGAATATCTTCTGTAATGTCAGAACTGTTTAAATATAAACTAGCCATAAGTAAAGCATCAATTTTTTCCATCGAAGTTTCTGAAGTTTCTGCATTTACTGAGTTTTCCTCTGCAAATGTTATTATTGCTACATTGTAACACATACACCATATAAGTAATACTGTTATAATTTTTTTTCCTAACTTCATTTAACCACCCTCCTATATTTATTTGTAAACTTTAAATTTATCCTTAAATTAATTATACCATATTTCATTTATAGCGCAATATATAAATAAAAATTCTTTTTATAAATTTTATTTTCAGATATTTTTAAGTTTTACCATGAATATGAATTAACAATTTTCATCATTTATTTTCTAAACTCTTTTTGCACTGGACATAATGTCATTAACCAATCTTTCTTTAAATATCTACACTTTTCTCTATCCTTTTATCATACTTCGTGTATCATCATTTACTCACGTGTATCCCATGGTTTTCTCATCATAAAAATAGTAGATGGTATCTATATTCTCTTCCATTGAACCTTTCACTACTAAAGTAGCAGAATTTCTAGAAAAATATCCCAATGGCACAGATACACAAGGTTAACTCCTCGTAGTTTCTATGGTTTTATATAAAGGCTTAAACTACCAATCGTATAACTCCTTCTTTTTTAATATTTATTACTACATTTATATCCTATTGCGGTAAGTGTTACAATTAGGGCGATTCCATTCTCAAATAGACAAGTTTTCATATCTTTGCTTACACACCCACACACATAATTTCAAAAATTTTATTGTTATTTTCAATTAACATATGTAGCATAATTCATCTCATAACTAAAGTTCCTACCATTCCCACACTCATTCATATTTTCCCTTTGGATTATGTAAATGGACATTTTCAAACATTTCATCTGTAATGCTACTACTATTCGTCACTCTTCATTAATAAAACCAATAATTTTTCCAACAAAAAACTTTCTAGAAATGTTTCTAGTCATTCTCTTATGGATTGTTCACTGCTAGCTTCTTCTCAACAATAACTTTATTGCAATTAATTGTTTGCAATAATTTTTTATAATGCATTATTTATAATTAATTCTTTTTTACCTTAAAGTACAATAAATTTTTTACTTTTTTTCGTTTCTATTGAATAACTGTTGATAGCTAACAAAACTAAAGTTTATTTATCATTTTTGCTTCTCCTTGAAAATAACCCCAAAACAATAAAAGCAAATCCCAAACCGTAAAAAGAAGAATGTTCTCCAATGGTTGCATAAAAAAGATATAGAATTCCTACAATACAATAGAAATTATTTAAATTTTTTTATTCACGTCTAAATCCTTTCTTTAAATGATTATTTCTCTATTATATACTAAAAGCTAGAGAGAAAATTCTCTAGCTTTCGCTGTTCTATTTATCTATTTATTTGATAAGTATTCATGAATACCTTTTGCCGCTGTTTTTCCTGCACCCATAGCTAAAATTACAGTTGCAGCACCAATTACAGCGTCTCCACCAGCGTATACTCCTTCTTTTGTTGTCTTTCCAGTTTCTTCCTCTGCCACAATACATTTCCATTTGTTTGTTTCTAATCCTTCTGTTGTAGAAGAAATGAGTGGATTTGGAGAAGTACCTAATGACATAATAACTGTATCTACATCTAGTACAAAATCAGAACCTTCTACTTCAACAGGGCGACGTCTTCCAGACTCATCTGGCTCTCCAAGTGCCATTTTTACACAACGCATTCCTTTTACATTACCATTTTCATCTACTAAAATCTCTGTTGGATTTGTTAATAAATCAAAAATGATTCCTTCTTCTTTTGCATGATGAACTTCTTCTTCTCTAGCAGGTAATTCTGCTTCACTTCTACGATATACAATATGTACCTCCGCACCAAGACGAAGTGCTGTTCTAGCAGCGTCCATAGCAACGTTACCACCTCCAACAACGGCTACTTTCTTTCCAGTAGAAATTGGAGTATCATACTCTTCTAAAAATGCTTTCATTAAGTTGTTTCTTGTTAAATATTCATTAGCTGAGAATACACCGTTAGCATTTTCTCCTGGAATACCCATAAATTTAGGAAGTCCTGCACCAGAACCAATAAAGATTGCATCAAACCCTTCTTCTTCCAGTAATTGGTCAATTGTAATTGACCTTCCAATTACTACGTTACATACAATTTTAACACCTAATTTTCTTACGTTTTCAATTTCATGTTCTACTACTGTATCTTTTGGTAAACGAAATTCTGGAATACCATAACGAAGAACTCCGCCTGTATCATGAAGGGCTTCATAAATAGTTACATCATATCCTAACTTTGCTAAATCACCTGCACAAGTAAGCCCTGCTGGACCTGAA
>CALWGN010000239.1 GCA_944380055.1 uncultured Lachnospiraceae bacterium | reverse complement strand
TTGTTCTAGTTCTTCTCCTTTTCTTACAATAAGAACCATTTCAGATTCATAATAAGTACCTGTAAAGTCAACACGTTGACGACGTTCTGCAGTATCTGTCATACCTGCAATAATTGCATCAATAGCTCCAGCTTGTAATGCAGGCTCTAGTCCGTCCCAACTCATCTTTTCAATGACTAATTCTTTGCCAAGATGGTCAGCAATTAATTTTGCAATGGCAACATCATATCCATCGGCATATCCACCTCCATCTAGGGCAACAGAAGTTTTTGTTTCATTTACTTGTGTCCAGTTAAAGGGTGCGTAGTTACACTCCATTCCTACTACAAATGTATTATCATCGTTTTCCTCAGCATTAATAGTAAAACCAGGAAAGATACATGGTAATATTAATGTAGCTGTAAGAAGTATAAGAGAGAGTTTTCTACTTAATTGTTTCATTTTTGTACCTACCTTTCATAAACATAGAAATATAAAAAAGGTCGTGCTAAAACACGACCCTACTTGCAGTGTAATAGCTCCTCTTCATTTCTGAAGGAGTGCTGTAAGTATTTCCCACAGCCCCTAGATAATATGTCGCCACATAATACCTATCGGCAAAGATTACCTTTCTTATAGTTCATAGCATGCCTGCTCCCTATAATACTCTGATGCTTTGCAACCTCTATAACTTATTTATTTAATTGCAAGGATAATATAATATGAATCATTTGTCAATGAAAAAAGAGAAAAATGTATGAAAAAAGAAAAATCTATAAAAAACTTACATAATGAAATAATTTTTTTTCTAAAGAGCAGACATAATCGAATTATTTTTAGTAAAATTAGTATTTTTTTTGTATTAAATATTTTACAGGGGATAGAAATATTTACAATAAATGGAAACGGTGCTATAATTTAAATTAAATTTATCAGGTATAAGTTATAAAATTAAGTAACAAATATTTGATTATATTAAAAAAATAGAAAATATTATAAAATTAGAGAACAAAATTAAGAGGAATTATATGAAATTATTAACAAAACAAATAACTCAAACAGCATTACTATTATCTATTTGTATTGCTAGTCAATTTTTTAAAAATCTTTCTGTATATATAACAGGACCTATAATCAATATTTGCATTATATTAACAGTGCTAATGATAGGATTAGGTAGTGGTGTTATTTTATCTATAGTTACACCAGTAACAGCATTTTTAATTGCACCATCACCAATTATGTCAGGAATACCACTAGTAATACCGTGTATTATGATAGGAAATAGTATATTAGCTATTAGTGTGTGGGTATTTCAAAAAAAATTACTAATGAGCACAGCTAGTATTAGAGTAATCATAGGAATTGTAGTAGGAGCGATTTCAAAAGCCATATTTATGGGAGTTACCATTGTTCTTATATTATTGCCATTATTTAGTGGAAATATTGCAGTTCCAGCACAAAAACTACCAATCTTATTACAAACAGCAAAAGTAACATTTTCTATTACTCAATTTGTTACAGCTATTATTGGTGGTGTGATAAGTTATGTAATATGGTTAAGAATTAAAAATATTAACAATATATAGACCGTGTGTTAATAGTTTTGCTGTTATTAGAACATAAAGTGTGTGAAGTATACAAATTAGTGTGAAAATGTAAATGTAAGTGTTATAATTATAATTAATTTATCTTAGGATGAACGTGAAATATTTTTATAAGTGTGTAAATGTGTAAATGTGTAAATGTACAAGTGTGTAAATATGTAAATAAGTGTGTAAAAATATTTTACAATAAATATTAACGATAAAGAGAGGGGATTAAATGAGTAAGCATTTATCAACAGAAGTTCGAGTTCCTATTGAACTAGATAATCCTTCTATTATGAGAATAGAAGAAAAGTGTATTAAGTGTGGAATGTGTAAAAATATGTGTAAAGACTATATTCAAGTACTAGGAACTTATGATTTGAAAGACACATTCGACAGAGCAGTTTGTATTCATTGTGGACAATGTGCTAATGTTTGTCCAGTGGAGTCAATTGTTGAGAAAAAAGAATATGACCAAATAAGAGAAGCAGTAAAAAACCCAGAAAAGATTGTTGTATTTAGTACATCTCCATCAGTAAGAGTTGCTTTAGGAGAGGAATTTGGACTAGAAGATGGAAGTTTTGTACAAGGGAAAATGGTTGCTTTATTAAGAAAGTTAGGAGCTAGCTATGTATTAGATACTAACTTTAGTGCAGACCTTACCATTATGGAAGAAGCAAGTGAATTAATTGAACGTGTTACAACTGGTAATAAGCCATTGCCTCAATTTACAAGCTGTTGTCCAGCTTGGGTAGAGTTTGCAGAAATCTATTACCCTGAAATGTTACCACATCTTTCTAGTGCGAAGAGTCCAATTGGAATGCAAGGTCCAACAATTAAAACATATTTTTGTAAAAAAATGAATATTGATCCAAAGAATATTGTTAATGTAGCAGTAACTCCATGTACAGCGAAAAAATTTGAAATTCGTAGAGAAGAAATGCATGCTGCTGGTACTTATCATGGAATTGAGGATATGAGAGACATGGATCATGTAATCACAACAAGAGAACTTGCGCAATGGGCAAGAGAAGAAGGAATCGACTTCAATCAACTCGAAGATAGTGATTATGATGATTTAATGGGTGAAGCAAGTGGTGCAGGTGTAATTTTTGGAAATACAGGTGGGGTAATGGAAGCAGCACTTCGTACTTCTTATGAATTTATTACAAAAGAAAAGGCACCACAAACATTATATGAATTACAACCAGTTCGTGGAATGGAAGAAATGAGAGAAGCTACACTAACAATCGGAGATTATACATTAAATGTAGCAGTTATTTATGGAACTGGCAATGTACATAAGCTTTTAAAGAAAATTAAAGAAGGTAAGAAACAGTATCATTTTATTGAAGTAATGACTTGCCCTGGAGGCTGCATTGGTGGAGGCGGTCAACCAAAAGACAAATCCTATAAAGGTGATGATTTAAGAAAGAAGAGAATTCAAGGTTTATATAGTAGAGATAAACAATTAAAAAAGAGAGCAAGTCATGAAAATGAGCAAATAAAACGTTTGTATGAAGAGTTTTATGGAAAGCCTTTAAGTGATTTAGCAGAACAAATGCTACATACATCTTATATCGATCGTAGCGAACAATTAGGTAGTAAATTTATTAATGATATTCATATAAATAAATTTAAAAATAATGAAAACAATAAGGAGGAAATTAAAATGGCAAAATTTAGATGTACAGTTTGTAATTATATTCATGAAGGAGATGCAGCACCAGCAGAATGTCCAATCTGCCACGTACCACAAGAAAAGTTTGTTAAGGTAGAAGAAGAAGCTGCAAAGAATCCATATGCTGGAACAAAGACAGAACAAAACTTATTAGCAGCATTTGCAGGAGAAAGCCAAGCAAGAAATAAATATACTTATTTTGCTAGCGTTGCAAAGAAGGAAGGTTTTGAACAAATTGCAGCTATCTTTACTCATACAGCAGATAATGAAAAAGAACACGCAAAAATGTGGTTTAAGGAATTAAAAGGTCTTGGAAATACAGCTGAAAACTTAAAGTCTGCTGCTGAAGGTGAAAACTACGAATGGACAGATATGTATGATACATTCGCAAAAGAAGCAGAAGAA
>CALWGN010000238.1 GCA_944380055.1 uncultured Lachnospiraceae bacterium | reverse complement strand
ACAAGAAAAATCATATAGTATGATAAAATGGGCAAATAATAATGAAATGTTATTAGCAAAAAAAGTAGTGGAAGAAAGTACACACTCCTATATGAATTTAATGTTAGATTAGTTTTAGTAATATAAATAGGAATTAAAATAATGAGAAGATACATTATTTTAATTCCTATTTTTGAATTATAAGAGATTGTAAATTTTAGCATATTTTGTTCATTTAAATAAAAAAGTAAACGAAAATGATACAATAAAGTTGACTTAATACAAATAAAATAGTAGAATAAACTAATGTTATTAAAATTAGAAAAAATTAATTTGGTGATTCATTATAAAGAAAATGAACATAGGAGATAAACTTTTTATGTTAGAACTTAAACATATAGAAAAATCATTTCATGGGAAAACTATTTTAAATGATATTAATATAAATATAGAAAAAGGTCATATTGTATCAATTCTTGGACCATCAGGAAGTGGGAAAACCACTTTGTTAAATATGTTGCTTGGAATTGAGCCAATTGACAAAGGACAATTAATATATGAGGGAGTAGATTACACCAATGTTCCTATGGAGCAGCGTGGGTTTAATATTGTATTCCAAGACTATGCATTATTCCCAAATCTAAATGTATATAAAAATATTGTGTATGGATTAAGAAACTATCCAAATATTTCAACAAAGGAAGAAATAGAAGAGCTAATTGATTTGCTAGGATTAAGAGATCATTTAAAAAAATCTATTTATCAATTATCTGGAGGGGAAAAACAAAGAGTCGCTTTAGCAAGAACGTTAGTAATGAAGCCTAAGCTACTACTTTTAGATGAGCCGTTAAGTGCATTAGATGGAGTAATTAAAGAATCTATCAAAGAAAAAATAAAAGAGATAGTAAAAGAATTTAAGCTTACAACCATTATTGTTACCCATGATCCGGAGGAGGCATTAACTCTCTCAGATAAAGTTTTAATAATAAATAATGGACATATAGCACAATATGGAACATCAGCAGAAATTGTAAAAGAACCAGCCAATGATTTTGTAAAACAGTTTATTTTAAATCAGTTAGAGATTAAAAGAAATAATATTTTAAACCTATTTACGAATGTGGAATAAAAAGCGTAGAAGTGGAGAAGTAAATGAAAAATGAATAGAAAAAATATAGAAATTAAAATTTTATTTGTTATTACTTTAGTAATGCTTATTAGTTTTTTAGTAGTACCATTATTCGTATTATTAGGAAAATCAATAGGATTTTATGAAAATAATATATTTGAATATTACATTAATGTTTTAACAAGTAATAACTTTTTAATATCCATAAGAAATAGCGTAGCTGTTTCTATTTCCTGTAGTATAATAACAACATTGTTGGCATTTTTATTAGCATACACAATTTATTATACTAATGTGCCTAAAATAGTAAAAAAAATAATTCAAATAGGGGCAGTAGTTCCTATGTTATTACCAACGATTACATATGGTTTTGCTATCATATATGCATTTGGAAAGCAAGGGTTAATAACAAAAATATTAGGAAAACAAATATTTGATATTTATGGATTTAATGGTTTGCTATTAGGCTATATAATATACACATTACCAGTGTCATTTTTATTAATTAAAAATACGATGGCATATGTAGATAAAAGGTTTATTGTTGTATCAAGTCTTATGGGTGATTCACCATTTCACACATTTTGTATGACTATAATAAGACCTCTATTAGGGACGCTTGCAGTCTCTTTTGTACAAACATTTTTTATGGCATTTACAGATTTTGGTATTCCAGCATCTGTAGGTGGGGAATTTGAAGTTGTTGCTACTACTCTTTATTATGAAATGCTAGGTAGTATTCCAAATTTTAATAATGGAGCAGTAATAGCAGTTATAATGTTAATTCCATCGCTACTTAGTGTATGGTTGCTACGCTACTTAGAGAAGTTTAATATACAATATGATAAAATATCTAATATTGTTCATAGAAAAAATAATGCTAGAGATATTATTTTTGGAGGAATTAGTTTTATTATATTATTAGCTATTAGTGTTGTTTTAGTAGTAATTGTAATCGTCCCATTTGTAAATGGGTGGCCATATGATATGAGTTTTACTACCAAAAATGTAGTAGCTATATTACGAGATGATGCACTTCTAACCGTATTTAAAAATACCATATTAGTTGCATTATTAACAGGAATATTTGGAACGATAATTACTTACGCAGCTTCTTTAGTAACAGCAAAAGAGAGATTACCAAAAAGTTGTGAAAGAATGATAGAAATTAGTGCATTAATAACAAACACAGTACCAGGAATGGTACTAGGAATTGGATTTTTATTTGTATTTTCAGGAACTCCATTACAAAATACATTTCCTCTTATTATTGCCTGCAATATTATACATTTTTTTTCTACACCATATGTAATGTTTAAAAGCAGTTTGCAAAAAATCAATCCATCATTAGAAATTGCATCAAGATTAATGGGAGATAGTTGGGTTTCAACTATAATAAGAGTAATTACACCAAATATAAAAACAACTTTTTTGGAAGTTTTTAGTTATTATTTTATCAATGGAATGGTTACAGTAAGTGCTATTATTTTTATTACAGGTGCCAAAACAATGGTAGTAACAGCAAAGATAAAAGAATTACAGCATTTTTCAAAATTTAATGAAATATTCATTTTATCTATTTGCCTATTTCTGTGTAATCTTTTTGTAAAAGGATTAACCTTATATTTTACAAATAGTACGAAAAAGAAGACAGTAGAAAGTAGAACAGTATCAATAAAAAATCATAGATATTACAAATATGGCAAAGTTGTTCTTTCAATTTTTATCGGGATTAGTATAATTTTCTTAGGAATCCAATTATTTTCTAAAGAGGGAAATGAAAATCCTGTTATTATTTACTCCAATGCAGATGATGAGGCTATAAAAGTAATGGAACAGACGTTAGATGATAACGGATATCAAGGAAAGTATATCATTCAATCCTTTGGAACATCTGAACTTGGTGGAAAATTGTTAGCAGAAGGAACGAATATAGAGGCAGATGTGGTTACAATGAGTTCCTTTTATTTAGAAAGTGGTCAGGAAAAATACAATATGTTTCTAGATTTGGATTTTAAGAAAAATACAATTATTGAAACTCCTAGCTTTTATGCTCCAATTACATCCCAAGAAGGGACAATTATTATTAACACGAAGGAGTTAGAAGAAAATAATTTACCAATGCCAACATCATTAAAGGATTTGGCAAATCCAATTTACAAACATATGATTTCTATTCCAGATATTAAAGGGTCTTCTACCGGTTGGCTACTAATTCAAGGATTAATTAGTGAGTATGGAGAAGAAGAAGCAGCAGAAATATTAACACAAATTTATGAAAATGTAGGACCTCATTTAGAAAGCTCTGGTTCTGGTCCCATTAAAAAAATTCGTGCTGGAGAAGTTGCTATAGGCTTTGGACTTAGACATCAGGCAATTTCTGATATGGAAGAAGGATTGCCAATTGAGTTAGTTGATCCGGTAGAGGGGAATTTTGCATTAACAGAATCTGTAGCAGTTGTTAATAAAGAAAATAAAAATAGCTTAGCAATGGAAATAGCTAAGTGTATTGTAGAAAAGGGGAGAAGTGGAATCAAGGAATACTATCCAAATCCAATATATGAGGGAGAAACAGCAGATTCTAAGTACAGTTCTGCTTATCCAAAAGTTTTTAGTGAAAATTTAACAGCTTCTTTACTAGAAAAACATCAACAGTTTTCAGAAAAATGCAAGAAAAACTAAGAGATAAGGTAAAAATAGGCGTTGATTCATTTTATGGAATCAACGCTTTTTATATGCTGTTTTTCTAGTCTTATAGTTAAAACATAGCCTTTTTTATATTTTATATTTTATAGCTAAGCTACAATATACTTTAGTCTTTGCTTTTAAAAAATCAGATAAGTAATAGTAAAAAACTAAAAGCAAATGCAAATATAAGGGTAAAAATAATATAGTTGAAAAAAAACTTTAAAAGATGTATAATAGTAAGAAAAAACATGGATGGTGCAAAAGATGAATAAAATAAAAGCTATAGTTATTGAGGACAATACAAAAGAAAGGGAAAAACTAGTAGCTAGTATAAAAAATGATGGCTCCTTTGAATTATTAGGCGATACAGCTGATGGAATGAAAGGATATGAGATGATTATGGATAAAAAGCCAGACATTGTTATATTAGATTTAATTTTGCCTACATTAGATGGAATCGGAATTATGGAGCATATAGAGAAAAATTATAAGGAAAAACAAAAACCTAAATTTATTGTATATTCTAGTATTTCTGATTCAATAGTGCAACAATGCGTAAACAGAGTTGGTGCTACATATTTTATAATAAAGCCTTGTGAAGAACAATTAATTATTCATCGCATCAAGCAATTATCACAATGTTATCATGAAAATCAAACAATAAAGAAAGAAAATAGATTAGAAAAAAATTTTAATATAATTAGTATGGAAGAAAAACTAGATGAGAAAAGGAATGCACAAATAGGAAGCATTTTACTTGATTTAGGGCTAAAAAAGCATCGAAAAAGTTTTATATACATAAAAGAAGCAATTACATTATGTATGGAGGATATGTCTTTGTTAGATGGGGTAACAAAAGTATTATATCCTAAAATTGCATACAAGTATGATACTAATGGAAGTTGTGTAGAGCGTGCTATTCGATATGGAATTACTAATAGATGGATTGAGGAAAATAGAAATATATTAGAACAAATTTTTGCCTATAAAGTTGATATTTGTGATAGGCCATGTAATGTAGAATTTATTGCAGTAATAGCAGATAAATTTAGACAGGAAAATAATAAAGAATGACACATAATGTAAAAAAATTAATAGTATAAGTAAAGAAGATATAAAAAATAAAATTAAAACAAAGAAATAGATTGACAAAAGTTTGAAAGTATATTATTTTAGAATAAAAGTAAAAAGAAAAACCGTTGAGAAAGAGGAGTAGGCTTTTAACAATATTTCAGAGAGTCGCAGATGGTGGGATTGCGATATGGCGTTTTTAGTTGAATGGGCTTTCAAGGGCAGTCTTGAATAAAAAGTAGGGGCTGACGGGATACCATACCTGTTATAAAGATGGCACATATGTTAGTATGTGATAAAGGGGACATGAGTCAATTTGAGTGGTACCGCGGAAATGTTTATATCCGTCTCAAGCAATAGCTTGAGGCGGTTTTTTATTGTATTAAAAATTTAGTTTAACAAATGTTTATTAATTTTTAATACATAAAACAATATAAAGCAACCAAATAAAATGAAAAGTAGGAAGGGGAAAATAATTATGAAAAGAAAACAATTTGTAAAATCAATGATGGCAGTAGGTGTAGCAGTAACATTATTTGGAACTATGTTAGGGTGTAGTAAAAATAGTGAGAATCCATTACAATCAGTGGAAAGTGGTGGAAGTAATGAAACGAACAATAGTGTAGACACAAATAAAACGTATAAAATAGGAATTGGTCAATTTGCTCAACATAGTTCTTTGGATAACTGTAAAGAAGGATTTTTACAAGGGTTAGCTAGTGCAGGAATAAAAGAAGGAGAAAATTTAATTATTTATTATGATAATGCCAATAGTGATACAGGTTTAACTGCACCTATTATTGAAAAATATATAGCAGAAGAAGTAGATTTGATTTGTGCTATAGCAACGCCAATGGCGCAAACAGCATATGGTAGTACTATGGATAAAGATATTCCTGTTATATATACTGCTATTACAGATCCAGTAGAGGCAGAACTTGCAAAAGAGGATGGAGGTAGTGTAGGAAATATAACAGGAACAAGTGATAAATTACCAGTAGAAGAACAGTTAAAAATGATTCGCCAAGTATTACCAGAGGCAAAAACAGTAGGAATTCTCTATACTACAAGCGAAGTAAATTCTATTTCAGCCATTGAAGAATACAAAGAAAAAGCATCGAAATATGGACTTGAGATTGTTGAAAGTGCTATAAATACATCAGCAGATGTTGCTATGGCAGCAAAAGATTTGGCAGGAAAAGTAGACTGCATTACAAATTTAACAGACAATACAGTTGTAAGTGCTTTGCCAGTTGTTTTAGAAGCAGCCAAAAAGGAGAATATTCCAGTATTTGGAAGTGAAATAGAACAAGTGAAAAAAGGTTGTTTAGCTTCTGTTGGAATTGATTATGTAGAGTTAGGGAAAAAGACAGGAGAAATGGCAGCAAAAATTTTAACAGGAGAAACAGTGGCATCTCAGTTAAATTTTGAAATTATTGCAGACGGTGAATTTTATGGAAATACTGCAGTAGCAGAACAACTAGGAATTGAACTTCCAAAGGATTTATTAGATAATGCAGCAGAAGTGTTTCAAACTATTGAGAAATAAATTAGGAGGTAATTATGATTGCAACAACTATAGAGCAAGGGCTTATATATGCAATAATGGCATTAGGTGTATATATTACCTATAAAATATTAGACGTCCCAGATTTATCAGTAGATGGAACATTTCCTCTTGGAGCAGCACTTACGGCATTATATATTAGCAAAGGAGTAAATCCTTATATTGTCCTTGTATTAACTTTTCTAGTAGGGGCTATTGCAGGCGTTATAACAGGTATTATTCATGTAAAGCTAAAGGTAAGAGATTTATTGGCAGGAATTATTGTTATGACTGGATTATATAGTATTAATTTAAGAATCGCAGGAAGAGCGAATGTAGCATTTTATAATCAAGATACTATATTTACATTATTTCCGCTAAATAAAATACTACCAGAACAATTAGTGGAATATGAAAGAGTTATATTATTAGCTATTATTGTAATTATATTAAAGCTACTATTAGATTTATATTTAAAAACAAAGTCAGGATATTTGCTTCGTGCAACAGGAAGCAATAAAACACTTATTACTTCTCTAGGAAAAGATAGTGGATTAGTAAAAATTGTAGGTTTGGGGCTGGCAAATGGATTCGCCAGTCTAGCAGGTGGGATATGTGCTCAGCAACAAAAATTCTTTGATATTAGTATGGGAACAGGAACTGTTGTAATTGGTCTTGCAAGTGTTATTATTGGAATTAGTGTATTTAAATATATAACTTTTATGAAACATACAACTTCAGTTGTAATAGGAAGTATTTTGTATAAGGCATGTATTTCCTTAGCCATTGCTAAAATTACAATAAAGGCAAGTGCAAGTGATTTAAATTTAATTACAGCAATACTATTTTTAATTATTTTAGTAATAACAAAAGATAAAAAAAGGAGGGTAAGACAAAATGGTTGAATTAAAAAATATTTATAAATATTATAATACTGGAACCGTAAATGAAACTTGCCTTTTTAATAATTTTAATTTAGAAGTGAAAAAGGAACAATTTATCTCTGTTGTAGGAAGTAATGGCTCAGGAAAAACGTCCATGTTAAATATTATTTGTGGAAGTATTCCATTAGAAAAAGGAAATATTATAATGGATGGAAAGGATATAACAAAGGAAAGAGAATATAAAAGGCTAAAAAATATAGGAAGAGTATATCAAAATCCTGCTTTTGGTACTTGCCCTGATATGACAATATTAGAAAATATGTCTTTGGCAGATAATAAAGGGAAACCATTTAATCTTTCATTTGGAATAAATAAAAAAAGAATTGATTATTATAGAGATTGTTTACGATTTTTAAATTTAGGATTAGAGGACAAAATGGATGTTAAAGTAGGAGTATTATCAGGAGGACAAAGGCAAGCAATGTCTCTTGTTATGTCAACATTAACGCCAATTAAGTTTCTTATATTAGATGAACATACAGCAGCATTAGATCCTAAAACAGCAGAGTTAATTATGGAACTAACAGGAAAAATTGTAAAAGAAAAAAAGCTTACAACTATTATGGTAACTCATAACTTACGATATGCAGTAGAATATGGAAATCGGTTACTTATGATGCATCAGGGAAATATAGTTATGGATAAAGTTGGAAAAGAAAAAGAAGAAACACAAATAGAGCATATTTTAAATATGTTTAATGAAATTAGTATTGAATGTGGAAATTAAAAGATAGGGGGCTTTTCAAAGGTAGAAGCTCCCTATCTATTTTATTATAAATTTAATAGAATTAGTAGAATATTCAATACTTTCTCCTTGAATTCTTTAATAGTTTGAGATAAAATAAAAAGATAATTATAATTAAAAAAAATAGAGAAAAGCGTGAATTAAGGTGGACTTCATAGTAAACAAAGTTTCCATAGAAAACAAAGTTTCCATAGAAAACAAAATTTTCATAGAAAAAATTTTTCATTGGAGTGGTATGTAAAGGTAGGTGAGAAAATGAAAGAAAGAATTAGTGAAATTGCAAAGGGAAAGGTATCTTGCCATATTCCTATATTGCGTGTATCAAAAGAGAATATAGAAGAGAATGTATTGGCAGAAAAAGTTTACAAAATGGATATTAGTTATGAAGTAGAAAATAAGGTACAAGTAAAAGGTATGGTAACTTCTAGCCATCCAAGAGTAAAGGTAATAAATGGTATTTTTGTAGGAGCAAGAGGAAAAATAGTTTTTGAAATTGATACACGAGATGTTTCTAATTACGAGGCAATAAAAGGAGAGTTTGTCTTTATAACAAATGGTGGTGAACAAAATATTCCTTACAAGTTTCATGTATCAAATAGTTTAGCAAATAATAACGAATTAATAAGCACAATAGAACAATTTACTCAATTAGTAAAAAGTGATTGGAGAAGTGGAAATTTATTATTCCATAGCAAGGACTTTTTAAACT
>CALWGN010000237.1 GCA_944380055.1 uncultured Lachnospiraceae bacterium | reverse complement strand
CATGAATTATAACACAAGGTTATTCATTATGGAATTTTTTTAGTTCAATTTCATTTTACAATGAATCGTATATAAAAATTTTATAATTATTGTTATTATAGAATTTATAAAAGATTTGGTAGATTGTTAAAATAAATGGAATACGGCTAGTTATAGATTTTTTCTATAGCTAGCTGTATTTTTTTTGAATTAACACATTTTCTTCTTCAATGCTACACTAAATAATACATAATAGAAACATATTAAAAAGTAAAATGATAAGACGAAATAATGCTTCCTCTTCTAAAATAAGGTTTATAAAAGTAAAAGTAAAAAATACAAGCCAATTCGTTTTAGAAGTACAGTACATATAATCATATACAGGAGGAATTTATATGAAGCGAAATATAGCAACAAAATGTATACATTTAGAAAAAGAAAGAACTTGTGAACATACAGGAGCAATTAGTTTTCCTATTTATCAAACAGCAACATTTGCTCATAAAGAGGTAGGAGAAAGTACAGGATATGATTACACTCGATTACAAAATCCTACAAGAGAGCATTTAGAAGAAGTAGTAGCAGCGTTAGAAAAAGGAGTAGATGCACTAGCTTTTTCTAGTGGAATGGCAGCGATTTCAACACTAATGGAACTATTTAACCCCACAGATCATATTATTATTGATGAAGATTTATATGGTGGAAGTGTTCGATTATTTGAGCATATTTGTAAAAAAAATGGCATTTTATTTACAAGAGTAAATTGTAGCGAGGAGTCTATTGAACCATATGTAATGGATAATACAAAAGCAGTATTTTTAGAAACTCCAACAAATCCTATGATGAATGTTTCAGATATTGTTAAAATAAGTAAAATAACAAAAAAATATAATATACTTCTTATTATTGATAATACGTTCTTATCTCCGTATTTTCAAAACCCATTACAACTAGGTGCAGATGTAGTTGTTCATAGTGGAACAAAGTATTTAGGGGGGCATAACGATACATTAGCAGGTTTTTTAGTAACATCACATCAGTGGATTGGAGAAAAACTTCGATTTATTGCAAAGACAACAGGAGCTGCTTTAGCTCCGTTTGATTGCTGGCTTATTTTACGAGGAATAAAAACATTAGCAGTTCGTATGGAAAAAGCACAGGAAAATGCCATTGCTTTGGCAAATTGGTTTAGTACTCAAAAACAAGTGACTAATGTAATTTATCCAGGGTTACAAACCCACAAAGGATATGAGATTATGAAAAAGCAAAGTCGCGGATTTGGAGCAATGATAACAATTGAGGTAAAAACAAGAGAGATTGCTCATTTTATTCTTAAAAATGTAAAGCTTATTCAGTTTGCAGAAAGTCTTGGAGGTGTAGAAACACTTATCACTTATCCTATTACTCAAACCCATGCAGATGTCTCTAAAGAAGAATTAGAGCAAAGAGGAATAACAGATAAAATACTTCGTATTTCTGTTGGAATTGAGGCAGTAGAAGATTTAATATTTGAGTTAGAAAATGTATTAGGGCAGTGTAATGTATAATTTTTAGAATTAGTATTTATATTATAATTGTTTCTGATATAATGAATGCAAAACATTCATATTAGAAAAACCTGTGGTTCTTTGCTATGTACGAAAGGAAGCACAAAAATTAAGGTACATGGAAAGGAGAAGTTTATGTTAGAAAAAAATATTAATTTTGGTGAAGTAATAGAAAGGAAAAATACGAATTGCCTAAAATATGATTTTGTAAAAGAAAGAAATATGCCAGAAGACGTACTGCCTTTATGGGTAGCAGATATGGATTTTAAGGTTTCATCCTATATTCAAGAACAATTAAAAAAGCAAATAGAACATGGCATTTTTGGATATAGTGATAGTAAAGAAAGCTATTTTCAAGCCGTTTATTCATGGATAAAAGAGCATTATAACTGGGAAATAAAAGAGAAATGGATAGTCAAAACACCAGGTATCGTGTTTGCACTAGCAATGGCAGTAAAAGCATTTACAAACAAAGGGGATTGTGTGTTGATTCAACAGCCAGTATATTATCCTTTTTTTCAAGTAATTGAGAAAAATCAACGAATTGTAATCAATAATCCATTAGTTCAAGTAGAAGATGGAAGTTACAACATGGATATGAAAGATTTTGAGGAAAAAATTGTACAGAATAATGTAAAGTTGTTTTTCTTATGCAACCCACATAATCCAGTAGGGAGAGTGTGGAAGAAAGAAGAGTTAGAACAAATAGGAGATATTTGCTATAAACATAACGTAATTGTAGTTAGTGATGAAATACATGCAGATTTTATATTTAAAGGAAAACATCAAGTGTTTGCAAATGTAAAAAAAGAATATGAACAAAATTCAATAGTGTGTACATCTCCAAGTAAAACTTTTAATTTAGCTGGACTTCAAATTTCAAATATTCTTATACCAAACGAAGAATTAAGAAATAAATTTAAACAGGAAATAGAAGCTTGTGGATATAGTCAGCCAAATGTTATGGGGATTATTGCTTGTGAAGCTGCATACAAGTATGGAAATGAATGGTATCAAGCAATGCATCAATACATAAAAGAAAATATACAATTTACAAAAGAGTATATAGAAAAAAATATTCCTCAA
>CALWGN010000236.1 GCA_944380055.1 uncultured Lachnospiraceae bacterium | reverse complement strand
CATTTCCTGCTTCATCAGAGATGAAACCGTAACCCTTTTGGTTGTTAAACCATTTTACTGTACCCTTGTTCATTTTGATACCTCCAAAAATATAAAAAAATAACTGTTGTTAAAACAACTGTCATAAGAATACCATATTATGGTTAATATGTCAAATGCTATATGAAAAAAACTAACATATTTTCTGAAAATATTTTTTGCTATAAAAAATTGTATTCTAAGTGTCTACTTTTATTGACAGAGTTACATAACTTTGTTATAGTGAACTTTAATATACATAAATAACTATTGTGGGAAAGCCAAAAGGATGAAAGGATTTTATTATGGAGAGTTTAAAAGTATCTTTATTAACGACAACAAATGTAGCAGACTTAATAGATGTTACACAAAAGGTTCCTATTATATCGATTATTGCTATGGTATTTAGTTTGATTGTATTAATTGCAGTACCTGTCGCATACTTTATTTATTTAAAAAATCGTGGCAATATTCAAATGATAACTTTACTTGGTGGTCTTGTAGCGTATATGGCAGGGACAGGTATAGTGGCTCAGGTAATTTATATTGGTATCACTTTTATAAAACCGGTCAATGAATATTTAATCAATAATAGCAATGTATCTCTTATGGTATCCATACTTATTAGTGTTACTGCAGAATTAGTTAGTATTTTTGCTATATACAAGTTGTTGTTTAAAAAGATTGTAGGTTTTGACAATGGATTATTATTTGGGTTAGGATTTTTTATTGGAGAAATTATATCAACAGTAGGTATGTCTTTATTTAGTTCTATTTCTCTTGCTATGGCAATTAATTCTAATGGAATTGAAGCAATGTTTGAAGGAATGGAACAAAGCCAAATTGAGGAATCAGTTTATATTTTAAAAACATTTTTAGAAATTTCTACAAGTGAATATTTGGTACAAGGTATTCATACTGTATTTGGCTTTATGTTTAGAATAGGTCTTATTGTTCTTATTTACATGATGTTTGAAAAAAAGCTACCAATGTATTTTGTAGCTATCGTCATTGCAGTACGTTGTATTTTTACAATTCCTTACGTGTTGTATGGGGTAGGTATAGTAAATTCAGTAGTTGTTGAAGAAATTATATTTGCAGCTATTACGGTTTTATTTGCTCTAGGTGTACTATATGTAATGAAAGAAAAAATGCCAGAGGAGATAGAGAAGCTAAAAGAAAAATCTAATAAAAAGTCTAAAAATAAGCCTGCAAAAATGCCAAAAATTGTAATGCCAAAAGATTGATAAATGATAAACGATAAATAATAAATAACTATTCTTAATATAAAGGAGTTATATGAAAGAAAAAATATATGAATTTGATGCAATTATAAAAAAGGTAGATGGGATAGATGGAGCATATATTGAAATTCCATTTGATGTAAAAGAGGAATTTGGAAAGGGAAGAGTAAAGGTTAGTGCAACTTTTGATGGACATCCTTATGATGGAAGTTTAGTTCGGATGAAAACACCATTTCATATTATTGGTGTAAGAAAAGATATTCGCGTAGCAATTAATAAGCAAGCTGGAGATATGATACATGTAACAATAAAGGAAAGAGAATAGTAGAAGTTAAAAGAGGTATCCATTATAGTTTAAAATTAACTATTATGGATACCTCTTTTATATTGATAGAAATAGCAAAATTTATTTTGTAGTAATTGTTAATTGAATAATGCTACATGGTGGTATAGTAAAATCAATACAATTATCATTTGCTGTAAACTGTGTAAATGATACAGGACTTACTACGTTTGGATTTTGGAATGTATTATAATCATGCATATTTCCAGTTAAAATAGTCCCTTCTACGGATGAAATTATAGTATCAGCAAATATACTATTAATTGGATAAGACTCTGTATTAGATAAATTGTTTAGAGTAATTGTAATAGTACCATCCTCCTTCATAGATACAGATTCATGTAAGTTAGGAACCATATTTTCCTCTTCCACACCAATCGTAGATGTCTCTATGTAGGAATCTAAAAGAGTAGCGCCTTGATGCTCCTTATACATATCAAAGACATGATAAGTTGGTGTCAGTATCATTTTATCACCTTCTGTTAAAATAACAGATTGTAATACGTTAACCATTTGAGCAAGGTTTGCCATACGAACACGATCAGAGTGTTTGTTAAATATATTGAGTGTAATGCCAGCGACTAATGCATCACGGATGGTATTTTGTTGATATAAGAAACCAGGATTTGTACCAGGTTCTACTGTGTACCAAGCCCCCCATTCATCAACAATTAATCCAACACGCTTGTCTGGATCATATTTATCAATAATATGAGAGTGTCTTGTAATTAATTCGTCCATTTTTAATGCTTTATTTAGTGTTAAATACCAAATAGTATCATCAAAGTCAGTAGCACTTCCTTTTTCTTGCCAACCTAATGGGTGAACATAGTAATGCAAAGAAATACCATTCATAAATGGTCCAGCAATCCTCATCACTTGTTCTGTCCAGTTATAGTCATCTACATTAGCACCACAAGCGATTTTATAAATAGGTTTATCGTGATTATAATTTCTTACATAAGTTTGATAGCGTCTATATTCATTGGCATAATGCTCAGGAGTCATACAACCTCCACAGCCCCAGTTTTCATTTCCTACGCCAAAATATTCAACAGTCCAAGGTTCTTCTCTACCATTTTTACTTCTTAAGTCTGCCATAGGAGATATACCATTAAATGTTAAGTATTCTATCCATTCAGACATTTCTTGAACAGTACCACTTCCAAGATTTCCATTAATATATACTTTACAACCTAATTGACGACATAACTCCATAAATTCATGTGTACCAAAGCTATTGTCTTCAACAACACCGCCCCAGTGTGTATTAATCATTTTTTTTCTTGATTCCTTTGGTCCAATACCATCTTTCCAGTGGTATTCATCAGCAAAACACCCACCAGGCCAACGAAGAACCGGAATCTTAATTTTTTTTAATGCTTCTACAACATCAGTTCTCATTCCATTGGTGTTAGGAATAGAAGAGTTTTCACCAACATAAAGTCCTTCATAAATACATCTTCCAAGATGTTCAGAAAAATGTCCATAAATTTCAGGTGAAATAGTAGATAATTTCTTTTTTGGATTTACATATAGTTTTCCCATAGAAAAGCTCCTTTCATAATAAAACAAGTAATATTATATCTTAAATAAAGATATGCCATATTTTTATATGTAATATACAATATCTAATATTTGTTCAGTAAAATATTAAATATTTAAGATATAATTGAATAAATTGATGATACTATATAATAATTGACTTGTCAAACGAAATAATAGATAAAATATAAGAAAAAAATTAATAGTAATGTACAATGATAATAGAAAAAATATAAGAAAAAATTGATATAAATTTAATATATTCAACTAAAATTCATAAAATGTTTTACTTAAAATAATATAAAAAAAGAAAAGTAAAAAATAATAAATTACTTGATTTTTAGTATAAACTAATATATTATACAATTAACTAAAAAATATTTTTCAGCGAATGATTCATAATACTTATAAAATTTATAATAAAAGTAGAAGAGGAGAGCTTAAAATGAAAGAAAAAATTACTGATTATAATGGATTATTTATTACCCAGAGAGCTGATCCATATATAATGAAGCATACGGATGGCTATTACTATTTTACAGCTTCTGTACCATCCTTTGACCGGATTATTTTAAGAAGAAGTAAGACAATTGAAGGATTAAAAGAGGCAGAAGAGGTAACGATTTGGAGAGCACATGAAAGGGGGATTATGGGAGCTCATATTTGGGCACCAGAAATTCACTATTTAGATGGAAAGTGGTACATATACTTTGCAGCAGGGGAAACAGAGAATATTTGGAATATTCGTCCTTATGTATTAGAATCCAAAGAGGAGAATCCTTGTACTGGTAATTGGATAGAACTAGGAATGATGCAGCCATCAGATGATGATGAATTTTCTTTCCGAGCATTTTCATTAGATGCTACTGTATTTGAGCATAAAGGGAAAAGATACTATGTTTGGGCAGAAAAAGTAGGGGTTGGAAAGCAAATTTCTAATTTATATATTAGTGAGATGGAAACTCCAAATAAGTTAAAAACAGTTCAAGTATTACTTACAACTCCTGATTATGATTGGGAAAGAAAAGGTTTTTGGGTAAATGAAGGACCAGCTATTTTAAAAGGTAATGGAAAACTATTTTTAACTTATTCTGCTAGTGCCACAGATGAGAACTACTGTATGGGAATGCTAGAAATTGATGAGAAGGAGGATATACTAGATCCTCGTGCATGGAAAAAATCAAGATATCCTGTGTTAAAAACAGCTGAAGAAAAAGGGATTTTTGGACCAGGGCATAATAGCTTTGTAAAAGCAGAGGATGGAGTGACCGATTTGTGTATTTATCATGCAAGACCATATAAGGGATATATAGGAGGAGCATTAAGTGATCCAAATCGCCATGCTATGATTATGAAAGTAGAGTGGGTAGATGGAGCACCTACATTTACTTATTAAAAAAGTTAGTTTTATAAAAAATAAGATAGCTATATAGCTATCTTATTTTTTATTCTGCTGTTTCATTAGGTTTTTTTGCGTGATTATCACCAGTGATTGGGCTATATTTGATTTTTACGTTGATATCTTGATTGTAATTACCAAACTTGCTACCAAAAATAGTAACGCCACCAATGTTTGCAGCGCTATCTGGAACACCAATTTTGAATTTAATTGGGCTACGATAATCAAGAGGCATTGTTTCTAACGATACATCAGATATTTTCATTCCATCAATGAATGTACCTTCTCGATTAATTACAAGTAATTTTAACAAGCCGTATTGGTTCCAATTGGAAAACCACCAAGAGGGAGTAAATAATCCATGAACGTCTCCAAAATCTCCAGGACTAGTCCAGTATCCAATACATTGGTTATTAATATAAAAATGAATATCTGATGGCCAGTTATGATTAATTCCTGGTGCTTCAGAGCTTAGTTCAAGTGATAGTGTAATTTGATCAATTTGTTGTGAAGATGGAATATAGTTAGGAATAATATATTCAACATATCCTTTAGAAAACCACAAAATACTACAATCCATACGATCAGGATGAGAAAAATAGCGAGAGTCATCTACTTCACCAATTAAGGCATTTGGAGTAGCAAGTCCACAAGTAGGGAAAACTCTATAATCGCTATAATGGCCAATTTTAATGTTTGTTTCCCAAACATTCTTTTCGTCTTTAGGATAAATTTCAACTAATATTTTATCTAGGTGAACAGAACACCATTTTTGATTTCCATGTCCAGTAGGACGATTAGAAATTGTAACAATACCACTATCTTCTAGTTTTTTAATATGACTAGTAAGAGCTCCATTAGTAATATTTAATTTAGATGCTAACTCATTCATATTCATCCCATTACTTTCTAGTAATAGTTGAATAATTTTAATTCGAAGCTCAGAACCAAGAGCTTTAAAAATATCAAGTCCATCTTCTAATTTTTCAATATGTAACATATATATGCACCTTCTTTTCTGCAATATTAGGAAATGTTCTATTAAGAGCATTAGATTCTAGTTGTAATTTAATAATATTTTATCTATGTCTTAGGGGACAATTTTTCGCTTAGAAAATATAATTTTCCATATTGTATATATGTTTTCTAATCTAATACATATAGTATATAAGGAATAATAAAATATTTCAATCAAAATGATGAATAAAATAAGAAAAATTAAAATGATTTTAAAGAAAATAGAATAAATAGACAAAAAATATAAAAAACTAAAATAAAATCTTCTACAAGAGAGAAATAAAAATAAAAATATAAAAGTGATTTAATATCTAAAAGATATATACGAAATGCATAAAAAAATAAAAAAAAACATTGACTTATATACAAAGTGCATATATACTTATGTATATATTTTAAAATAATTTAAAATAATTAAGTAAAAAATATAAAAAATGAAAGGGGTAGTCATGAACAAGAAGGTGAAGCAAAAAATTATACGAATTCTTTCTGTGATTTTAGTTTTTATTCAAATTTCTGTAAACTCTCAAATTGTATTTGGGGAAAATGTAGAGAATACAGAGCTTTCAAGTCAATATGATAATGAAAGATTAGATAATAACTATACAAAAGTAAGTAGTAAGTATAGTGTATCTTCTTATGATGGAGAACCTATTGTCACCTCATCGTTGCAGGCTTATAAGAAGGACAGTGGAGGTAGCATATCCTCAGAAACTTATGGATATGACACAGACGTAATTAGAATCGACAGAAAAGAAGAAGCAACTTTTGTACTAGAAGTTCCAAAAGATGGTTTATATTACATTAAAATGGACTATTTTAATGCAAGTGATTCTATTCTACCAGTGGAAGCAACAGTAAAAGTTAATGGACAATATCCATTTTATGAAATGAGAAATATAACCTTTGAAAGTATATGGCAGGACAAAAGTGAGAAAAACTATGATAGGTATGGGAATGAAATTGTAGCTATTCCAGAAAAAAAGGAAATATGGGCAAATAAATACATACAAGATTCTAGTTATCGCTATAATACTCCATTTGCTATTGAACTAAACAAAGGAGAAAATGAAATTTCTATTTCTATTATAGAAGGGACTTTATTAGTAGGAGATATTACTCTTACAAAAGAAACAGTAGTAAAAGATTATGATCAAAGTAAAGTTGCAGTGGGAGATAATCTTATTACCATACAAGGAGAAGAACCATTTGAAAGAAATGATTCATCTATTCGTGCCAATTGTGAGTATGATATTGATTTAGATCCATACGACTCTAATAAAAAAGTATTAAATCTATTAGATGGAGAATCATTTAATACATCTGGCCAAACAGTTACTTATGAGTTTGAAATAAAAGAAGCAGGGATTTATTACATAGCAATGAATTATAGACAAAGTGATAAGTCTGATTTTCCAGTGTTTGTTGATATTAAAGTAGATGGAGAAATTCCAAATAGTCAGTTAATGTCATATCCAGTTTCCTATCAAAAAAGTTTTGACACAACATCTTTTGGGGATAGTGAAGGAAAAGAAATTGGAATTGAGTTATCGGAAGGAAGGCATACATTATCATTTACTCTCTCTAATGCTCCTATTCGACATGTCTTAGAAGGTATTGAAGAAGTTATGAATGAAGTCAATGATTTAGCATTAGATATTACCAAGGTAGCAGGAACCAATAAAGATAAATATAGAGACTTAGATCTTATTTCTTACATTCCAGACGTAAAGGAAAGGTTAGTTGGATGGGCAGAAAAACTAGAAAGTTTATATGAAAGTGTTCGTATTTATAACCCAGATGTTAAAGAAATCGGAGCATTTTCTTCTATTAATATCGCTTCATCTCAGTTGTATAGTTTAGCAGAAGAACCAAATGACTTACCTTATCGAATTAATGAACTTTGTCAAAGTACCAGCTCAGTTAATCAATTTTTAGCTAATTTAATAGATACATTAAATACAAATAATTTATCTATTGATAGAATTTATATTTATCAACAGGATGCACAATTGCCAGATGGAGTTGGATTTTTTACAAGTATAATAGAGAGTGCAAGTCGTTTTGTTGGATCTTTTGTTTCACAAGCATATTCTACAAGCAATACAGATCCAGAACATTTGCAAGTGTGGGTAAACCGTTCTAGACAGTACATTGAA
>CALWGN010000235.1 GCA_944380055.1 uncultured Lachnospiraceae bacterium | reverse complement strand
GTGAAAAAATCGGCATTAAAAATGGCCCTGTATACGCTCAGATTAAACTGGATCGATTAAAACCAGTTATATTAGAAATCACACCACGATTAGATGGATGCCATATGTGGAATCTGATTAAACATTATAGTGGAAATGACTTGCTGGATGCCGCATTCAGACATTTATTTTATAATGAAAACATCGAATTCTCAGACGTAGACGAAACAAAAAAAATGAAGTTGTCTTTTATGTGTGCAAAAACTGGGAGTGTTTTTGATAGAAGCAACTATGACGTAAGTAATGCTTTATATTATACGTGGTATTATGAAACCGGTGAAATAGTAAAGAAATTAAATGGTTTTATGGAGAAAGGCGGCTATCAAATTACTTTATATTAAAGGAGAGGGCTATGAAATTAGGGATAACGGGTGGCACGGGATTTATAGGACAATATTTTCTTAAAGAGTTCAGCAATGATAATCAAATATTTGTAATCACATCAAGGGATAAAGTTGATGATTTATATCAAAATAAAAATGTATTTTATCAAAAAGCAGATTATAATACAGAGGGATTTAAAAAGATATTTGCTGGTTGTGATGCAGTAATACATTTAGGAGCTAAAAGATCAAGCAAAGAGATAGAAGGACATATAGAAAATTATTTTGATAATGTAAGAGTTTCAGAAGAATTATTTACGGCATGCAGTGAATTAGGAATTACAAATGTTGTAAATATTTCATCGACTGCAGTATATGATACGACAACGAAATTTCCTTTTTCTGAGCAAAATGCGGTGAATCCTTTGAGCTATTATGGTACAGCGAAGTTAATGGTGGAAAATATAGCGCATATTTTTAATCGAAAAAAAAATATGAAGATTAAGTCGTTAAGGATTGCCCAGGTTATAGGTGTCGGCGAAAGAGGAGGATATATGTTGTCCATATTCCTTGAGCGATGTTTGAAACAGGAAGTTTTAAATGTTTACGGGAAAGGTGAATCCGGCAGAGAATATATTTATGTAAAAGATGTAGCAAGAGCAATAAACTATGCATTAAATAATCCGGATGAATCTGGAATTTATAATATTGGAAGTGGAATATTAACTACTAATTTAGAATTAGCAGAAGCGTTTTGTAAAATCTTTGAAAACAAATTGGGATATCATCTGTTGACAGATAAAAAAGAAGCTCTGGATTTTTATCTTATGGATGTAAAACTTGTTAAAGAAAAGATGGGGTTCGAAACAAAATACTCATTAGAAGATAGTCTGAAAGATATGAAGCTAATACTCCAAGGAGAGGCAAGGTAAATGGACGTAAGTATAAGAAAAAAGAGTAATATTATTTTTTATATTTTTATTATTTTTGCTATTATATTATTACCAATTGTAAATTCATTTCTGGGAATAGACATGGTAGATACAGGGTATTATCTCTACCAATATGAAGCTCCTATTTCGGATTATGGAGTTTATACTTCATTTCTGGCAAATCTTATAGGGGCAGCATGGTTAAAAGTCTTTGGATTTTTGGGCCTTTGGGGATTAAACATATTAGAGATTCTTCTAGAATGGCTACAATGTTTAGTGATTTATGTGACATTTAAAAATTATTTTGGAAAAAGAAATGTATTGGTCAGCTGTGGCATTGCAATGATATTAATTAGTACATATGTTAATGTATTTAATTACCACCAACTCAATATGTTTTTGTGTACATTAATGTTATGTTTAATGTATACTGGTTTAAAAAAGGAACGTCAGTATTTTTTTGTTTTTTCCGGTATGACAGGAATGTTTGCTGTTTTTAACAGGATGCCAAGTATATTAGGAATTTTATGTTTTGCCTGTATTATATATTGGGGATTATTTATTTCAAAAAATAGAAGGAAAACAATAAAGTATACTTTTTTGTTTTCCTTAGGATATTTTATAATGATGTTTTTGATCTTCGGGTTTCTGAAGTGCCTAGATTTCATAACCCAACTGAATATTTTAGAAAGAGTTTTAAATGAAGTATTAAGACTAAATAATTTGGGTAAAAATGGAGGAGCTGCTTATGGATCCTCTTCAATGATTACAAATTTTATATCCGATAATATACATGCGGTTTTAGCCGCTTTATTATTCATATTATGCGGAGCCTTGATTTTAGCAGCTGCGCAATGGAGAATTTATAAAAATAATGTGGTATCGAAGATACTATTTATATTAGTTTGTCTGTTTATGTTACCATTGATTTATTATGCGATATATGTAGTCGGCAATGCACCGGAATTTATTCAGCTTACATCTTTTAACTGGTTTGTTTATGGCTTGTGTTTTACTATATCTATTGCATATATTTTACTTGGCATTTTTCCCAAAAAGAAAGAATATGGATGGTCAGGACTTTTGCTGATGATGTCGATGGCTTTAATTCTTTTATGCTGCGCAGGTTCTGCCGCACGATTGAAGCATGTTATTTTAGGTTTGTGGATAATTCTTCCATTTGCTATAGATCAAAGTATTAAGTTTTGTAAAAAAGATTCGACTTCGTTTCATATAATAAAAAAATCAATTAGTATATGTAAGAAAGCAAAAATACAGACATTTGTTTACATAAGTGCTATTTTAGTGTTGACAGTCGTAAATTTTGTTCGTGTGACAAATAATTTTGACTCTCCAAACAGATTAGAGTTGACGGCAACTATTGACAGCGAGAAAGTTAGATTTTTAAGGACAACTGAACGAGAGGCTTCTGCAACCAATGAATTGTTAGAGGAATTACGCAGTCAGCAAGACAGACCATTGATGGTCTTAGGAAATGCTGTCATTGTTTATTCTTTAGCAGATATGGAATCGTATGTAAAGCCATGGGTATCGGGCACTTCTTATACAGCTGATGATTTTGCCTATCATTTGGAAAGCGAAATACAGTGGAAAAATAAACCGCTTCCAATAATTGTATGGAGTCGTACGAATCCGTATGAGGGATTTTCAGAAGAACAATATGAAGAACTTCTAGAAAGGGAAGCCAATAATAATTATTCAGGAAAAAGAGAAATTGTAGAAGAATTTATGAATAGATTTGAGTATAATAAAGTTTTTGAAAATGATTATTTTATTGTCTATGATACTGAAGTAGAGGAATGGTAATGAAAAATGTAACAATCAAGGATTATATATTTCTTCATCTATGTATTTTATGGTATAGTGTTACGTCAATACTGTCAAAGACTGCTTCGCAATTTGACTTTTTATCAATTGAATATATATTATGCTTTGTAGGAATTTTCTTTGCAATAGGGAGTTACGCAATTTTATGGCAGCAGGCTATTAAAAAGTTTAAGCCATCAATTGGATATTCTAATAAGAGTGTATCGCTTTTATGGACCATTATATTTTCAGCTATAATATTCGGAGAAAGGATTACAGCTTATAATATAATCGGAGCGATTATTATTATATTAGGCGTGATTATGGTGGCGCAGGATGAATAATATATATTATTTAGGGGTAGTAGGAACGGCATTTGCTTCGGCATTGTCGCAGATTTTATTAAACATTAGTGCAAAAAAGACCTATAATAGCAAGATTAGAGAGTATCTTAACAAATGGGTTATTTCGTCCTATATGATATTAGCAATAGTGCTGGTAATAAATGTTTATTTGTTAAAATTT
>CALWGN010000234.1 GCA_944380055.1 uncultured Lachnospiraceae bacterium | reverse complement strand
TAAAGGCATTTATTCGATATAGTGAACCAGAAAATGAAATTTTAATAAATAGTCCTATAGAGCGACCACATATTTTAGGTGTGTTTCATGAAGAAATGGCAAAAAAGACATTTGTAATGGCTGGTGTAGATGAAAATAGTAAAATAGTCATTAATACAAATAAAACACCAAAGGAAATAAGAGAAGGATTTTCAATATATGGTGGAACTTGTTGTTGTATTGATGCTCTCAAAATAGCAATGGAAAAGAAAAGTAGAATTAATATGATTATGCTAGGAGCTATCGTAAGAGCAAGTGAATTTATTCCTTTAGAGAAAGTGATTGATATGGCAAAAGATACTATTGGAAGAAAATATCCCGCCTTAATAGAAGCTAACATAGAAGGAATAAAGGCAGGATATGAACAGGTACAAATAGAAAAATTTTCACCAGATAACAAGTACCACTATATTCCATATGCAGAAGTAGAGAATAAATGGGGATATAAGAATGCACCAATTGGAGGAATTAATCCTATATTTGGAAATAGTGTTTCTAATGATTTATCAGCTTCTAGACAAGGATATATTCCTTTATTTATTATGGAACGATGTATTAATTGTGGTTTATGTGATTCTACCTGTCCAGATATGGTATTTCAATTTAGAAAAGGAATGTATAAAGGAAAGGAAGCAGTTGTAAATACAGGGCTTGATTATCATTATTGCAAAGGCTGTTTACGGTGTGTAGATGTTTGCCCTACCAATGCTTTAGTCAAAGTTAACGAGCGTGATTATGAAAAGAAGCCTTACTTTGTAAGAAACAAAGATTTAATTGTAAAAGAAATGGAATTTGAAAAAGTAGGTGCTAATGGTGGAATCACGTCAGAAGCCTATTTAGATGAACAAAGAGTAGATGGAGGAGAAGTATAATGGATAAACAGAAAGTAATATTTGAAAGTGGAAATGAATTAGCAGCATATGCAGCAAAGCAGATTAATTATCATGTTATGGGATATTATCCAATTACTCCATCTACTCAAATTGCTGAATTTTTAGATGAAATGAAAGCAGAGGGAGAGCATGATATTTTGTTAATAGCAGCAGAAGGAGAGCATAGTGCAGCAGGCATTTGTTATGGCGCAACGTGTGGTGGTGGACGAGTATTTAATGCTACAAGTGCCAATGGACTTTTATATGCTCTGGAACAATTTCCAGTTCAATCAGGGACAAGATTTCCAATGGTAATGAATGTTGCCTGTCGAACTGTTTCAGGACCATTATCTATAAAAGGTGATCATAGTGATATTATGTATATGTTAAATACCGGTTGGCTTATATTTTTTGCGGATAGTGTACAAGCAGTGTATGATTTTAACATTATTGCACTGAAAATAGCAGAAAAAGTAAAGCTTCCAGCAGTTGTAGCTTTTGATGGATTTTTTACTAGTCACCAAAAAAAGAAGTGTGAAGTATTTGAACACGATAAAGATGTGCAAGAGTATATTGGCTCTTATATCCCTAAATATCATGCATTAGATTTAGAGCACCCTTGTACTATAGGGTCTTATATGAATGAACCGGATATTATAAACAATAAATATCAATTACATGAGGCTATGGAAAAAGCAAAATTAGAAATAGAAGAAGAATTTTTAAACTATGAAAACCATACTGGTAGAAAGTATGAAAAAGCAAAGGGATACAAAACAGAAGATGCTGATACACTACTATTTATATTAGGATCTAGCTATCATACAGCTTGTGCAGCAGCGGAAAAATTAAGAGAAGAAGGAAAAAAGGTAGGAGTAAGTACAATTTTGCTTCTTAGACCATTTCCAAAAGAAGAACTTTGGCAGTTATGTAAAGGTGCAAAGCGAATACTAATTGCAGATAGACAAGATAGCTATGGAGCAGGTGGTGGAAATATGTCTTTAGAAATAAGGGCAATGCTACAACAGTATGGAAGCCAAGCAAAGGTTATGACTCGTATTTATGGATTAGGCGGAAAAGATTTCTATATTAAAGATGCTCTAGAGCTGTTTTATCAAGCAGAACAAGGGATAAAAGAGTTTGATTATTATGGAAAATATGAGGGTGATTTAAAATTTGATTACAATGAACATCAATATTTTGAACCAATTAGCAATGAATTGTCAACTCCTAATACTACAATTTGTGAAGAAGTTGATGGCAAAATAGTAGTCAAAGGTGGGAAGATAAATGAAACAACTATTATGCCAAAACGATTGGCCCCAGGTCATGGGGCATGTCCAGGATGTGGTATTTTTGTAAATGTTAATTTACTACTTCGTGGAGTTGAAGGAAATGTAGTGTTATTATTTCAAACGGGGTGTGGAATGGTGGTAACAACAGGCTATCCAAAAACTTCATTTAAAGTACCATATGTTCATAACTTATTTCAAAATGGTGCAGCGACTTTATCAGGGTTAGTAGAGATGTATCATCAAAAGCAAAAAAGAGGAGAATATCCAGATGGTGAAATTACATTTATTATGATAAGTGGTGATGGGGGTATGGATATTGGTATGGGAAGTGCTATTGGTGCGGCTCTTAGAAATAATCATTTGATTATAATGGAGTATGATAATGGAGGATATATGAATACAGGGTATCAGTTGTCCTATTCCACTCCAATGGGAGCAAAAAGTGCCACCTCTCATATAGGAAAAACACAATATGGAAAAGGATTTTTTCATAAAGACACACCAATGATTATGGCAGCTACTAATATTCCATATGTGGCAACTGTAGCAGAATCAAATCCAGCAGATTTTATAAAGAAAGCAGCAAAGGCAAAAGAATATGCCAAAAAATATGGAATGGCATATATAAAAGCGTTATCTGCTTGTCCATTAAACTGGGCAGATGAGCCTAGCACAGAGCGAAAAGTAATAAAGGGAGCAGTTGATTGTTGTTATTTCCCTTTATATGAAATTGAGCAAGGAATTACAACATTAAATTATGATCCAGAAAAATCTAAGAAAAAAATACCAGTAGAACAATGGCTTGCAATGATGGGAAGAACAAAACATTTAGTAAAGCCAGAATATAAATATGTAGTAGAAGATATCCAAAAAGAGGTAGATAGAAGATTTCTAAGGTTAAAGGCAAGAAGTGAATCAGAATATTTATAAAAAAGAGCATATATCCGTGTGGTATATGCTTTTTATTTTAATATAATAAATTTTAGATATTTATAAAAAATATCGGGCATATATTGATACTCCTTATAAAGTATAAAGAAATCCGTATTTTTATTGACATGGAATAATTAATTTAGTATTATTTCACTATAAAAATGGAAAAAATTCCAAAGAACTAAAGAAAGAAAAGGAGTTTAAAGGGGACTTATGTTGAAAAAAGTAAGCGCAGTAGTTATTTGCTTTTTGTATATTTTAATGATGACAATTAGTCCAATTCAAGCAAAAACAAATAACAATACGAAACAAAACTTTGCAAATGTAGTCATATTTGCATATTTTAATGATGATACAAGTAATTATTTTGCAGATGAAGCAAATGTAAAAACAATTATGGAGTATTATGAAGGAACAAGTAAGCGTTCTTTTAAAAACTATATGAATGAAATTTCATATGGACAATTTGAGGTTCATAATATTTTTCCACAATATAATGGAACAACTATTGATGCGTACGAGATAAAGAATACTACAAGTCAAGTAGCGTCTACTTCAAATGTAGATTATGCAATTATAAGTGAAATACTTGCTAATGTTCCAGGAGTAACTGACAAAACAGTAGATTACAATGGTGATGGATATATAGATAATCTTACGATTGTTTTAAATGGTGCTGCAACTAGTACAGGAACTACCATTCCATCATTATATCCTCATAAAAATACGTATCCAGCTAGTACAACATTATGGGGAAATAGCTATGTTAGTATATATAATATACTTAATACTGATAGATTGAAAAGCGATCAATCTTCACTAATTGCACATGAGTTTTTACATTCATTAGGATATCCAGATTTATATACACCAAATGTGAATGAAAAGCCAGTTGGAGTATGGGATATTATGGCAGAATCTTACAAATCTATTGCCTATCCACTAGCATATTTAAGAGCCTATTTTTCTAATTGGATTAGTATAGATACTATAAGTGCAACACAACAAAATATAACATTACATACTCAATCAAATAAAGATGGAAATCAAGCAGTTATATTAAAATCACCATATAGTAATTATGAATTTTTTGTTGTTGAAATGAGAAAAAAGGGAGATTATTATGACTCAGACTCTTATGATGCTCGTATTACTGATTCAGGTATTATTGTATACCGAGTAGATACTACAGTTTCTGGATTAAGTAACTACAATGGAAAAACAGGTATATATGTATTTAGACCAAATGGTGATAATGCTAGTATTAGGGATGCTTATCTTTCTTTAGAAAGTGGTCGTACAACCATAGGAAAGAGCGATGTATCAGCGACATTAGAACAGGGAGCATTGACATTTTCTGATGGAACAAATTCTGGAATAGTCATTAGTAATGTATCTAGCAGTGCAGGAGATTCCATGACATTTGATGTAACAATTCCAACTGCATCTATTTATGATATATGGGAAGATACAAATTATGATGGTGGTTCTTATGGAACAGATGTTTCTATGGTAGAGTATCAGGGAAAACAGTATGTTGTAAGTATTAATAAGGATAATGGAACTATTATATCAAAAGCTTATGATGGGACGAGTTGGAGTCAATTTGCAACAGATATTTCAATTACAGGCATCGTTGATCAGATAAATATTTTTGAAGATAATGGGGAATTCTATCTTACTTATTCCAAAGGGAATAGCCAAGGTTATTATGATTTAATTATTAAGAAATATGATGGCACATCTAGTTGGATTGATCTAACAGAAATGAATAACATTCAAGAGTGTGACATTGATTTTTATAATGGGAATATATATATTGCATATACAAATATAGATGGAAAAGCCAATTTACTTCAAATAGATCAGAGTGGAGTAAAAACATTAATTGGAGAATATTTCTCAAGTTTATGTGGGACTCCAAAGGTAACTGTGATGAATAATACTATTTATGTATCTGTTCGTTCTTCAGCTAGTCAATTATATTTTTATGTATATCAACCAACAACAAAAGCAACATTTACACCAATTGTAGAAGGTCAAACGGCAAAATCTTATGATGTAGCTACTGATGGAAAAAATATTTACGTAGCAGCAGGTACATCTAATGGTATGCAAATGTCAGTTTATGACGGAACAAATTGGACCGTAAAACAAGAACAAAGTATTAATAATTTCTCACCAGAAATTGCATTTGCACAAGGCAATATTTATGTGCTTGTTTCTAGCAGTGATGGAAATAGAAATTTAAATGTATATGAGTATAAAGCCTCTGACAATTCCTACACATCAGAGGGAATTTTAGTAGGAAGAAATGCTAGTAAATATACATTAAGTGCATCAAATCAATACTTATATGTTAGCTATATCGAAGACAACAAAGTAACAGTAAAAAAGAAAAATTCATCCAATGAGCTATTGTCCCTAACAATTACACCACCTAATAAAATCTCTTATATTAAAGGAGATCCAGTTGATACAACAGGATTAGTTGTTACTGCAAATTATAGAATAGATACAAGAACATTAAATAGTGGAGATTATACAATTTCAAACTTTGATACTTCAGTAGCAGGAACACGACAAGCAGTTATTTCTTTTGGAGGAAAAACAAATACATTTACGTATACCGTTTCAGAAAAGGCAATTACATTAACTGGAATTAAAGTAGAAGCAGTAACAAGTGAGTATGAAGTAGGAAGTAACCTAGAAGTAGGAGATATTAAAGTTATTGCAGAATATGATAATGGAACAACAAAGGAATTAGCATTATCAGATGTAACAGTAAACAACTTTGTAACAGACAAAGCAGGAGATTATACAGCAACAGTAGAGTATAATGGTAAGACAGCAAGCTTTGTCTATAAAGTAGTAGAAAAACAAGTGGTAGATACAGAAGAACCAGGAAAAGTAGAAGAAATTGTAAGTGAAGACAGTTCTGTGATTATGAATGGCTCTTTTACAGAAGGAACTACATTATCAGTAAATATTTCTGAAGAAGATATTACACTAGATGCATTACCAATAGGTTATAAAATGGCACAATTATGGGACCTTCAATTATATTATAATGGTCAGAGTATTAATTTAGATGGAAATACCATAGTTAAAATAAATCTACCAGTAGAGTTACAGGCAAAGTCTTTATTGATGGCAAGGCTATTAGATGATGGGACATACACATTAATAGATGCTACTGTGGAAAATGGAGTGATCTCTTTTGAAACTAATACTGTTGGTAAATTTGTGATTTTAGTAGAAGAAGATACTACATCAAATACACCACAGGAACCACAAGAACCAGACACACCACAAGAACCACAAGTGCCAGATACACCGGACACACCACAAGAACCACAAGTGCCAGATACACCAGGCACACCACAAGAACCACAAGTACCAGATACACCAGACACACCACAAGAACCACAAGAGCCAGATACACCAGATACACCAAATAATTCTGTAAATTCAGGAGATACAAATACATCAAATGACTCAGATGTAAATACCTCAGAAGATAATAAAGGAAATAGTGAAAATGTTATCACTGGTGATTCTACACAGATTTGGATTTATATTGTCTTAGTTATTGTTGCTCT
>CALWGN010000233.1 GCA_944380055.1 uncultured Lachnospiraceae bacterium | reverse complement strand
AGTATATAGTGACGTATTCCCTGATGTAAGAATAAAACATGGTGATGGTGCTATGAATTTATGGAGTTTAGAGGGAGGATATAATAATTATCTTGCTACTTCACCAGGAGGAACAGCAACAGGGTTCGGGGCATCGCTTTTAATTATAGATGATCTAATTAAATCCTATGAAGAAGCCTGTAATGAAGGTTTAAAAGAGAAGCATTGGGAATGGTTTACTAACACTATGCTTTCACGTTTGGAAGAAGGTGGGAAAATCATTATCATCATGACTAGATGGGCAAGTGATGATTTGGCAGGTAAAGCATTAGAATATCTTGCAGAAAATGGATACAAGATAAGGCATATCAACATGAAAGCCTTGCAAGATGATGGAACAATGTTATGCGAAGAAGTGCTTTCAAGAAGAAGTTATGAAGCTAAGAAAAAGGTCATGGGAGAAGATGTTGCTAGTGCAAACTACCAACAAGAACCAATTGACCTAAAAGGTAGATTATATACTACATTAAAAACCTATGATGGACCATTACCGAAATTCAAATGTATCAAGAACTATACCGATACAGCAGATACAGGTGATGATTATTTATGTTCTATTAACTATGGCGTCACATTCCAAAATGAAGCATATATCTTAAATGTGCTTTATACAAAAGATGGTATGGAAAAAACAGAGCCGGCACAAGCAAAAATGATGTTTGAAGATGGCGTAAATGTTGCTGATATCGAATCAAACAATGGTGGTAGAGCCTATTCAAGAAACGTGGAACGGATTATGAAAGAAAAATGTAGGACAAATATGACTGTGTTTAGACCATTCCACCAGAGCAAAAATAAACAAGCAAGAATACTGTCTAATAGTACATGGGTAATGGAACATATCTATTTTCCGCATAATTGGAAAAATAGATTTCCTGAATATTATGAGGCTATGATCAAGTATCAGAAAGAAGGAAAAAATAAACATGATGATGCACCTGATGCAACAACAGGAATTGCGGAAAAGATAGAGCAAGGAAATAACTTTAGCTTTGATTAGAAAAGAGGTGAAAAGGTTGTTATTAGATTTTGGAAGCGAAACAAGGAGAATTAATGCGATTATCAATAAAGGTGCTAGTACTAGACTTACAGATATCCAATTCTTAGAAAAAGAGATTAGGAAATGGAAGAAATCCCCTGTTCGTAGAGATATGATTGTTGCAGAGCAATATTATAGAGGGGAACAAGATATTCTAAGAAAAGGTAGACAAGTTATAGGGGAAGATGGAAAGTTAGAAGATGTAGTAAATCTTCCAAATAATCGCTTAATAGATAACCAGTATCAGAAGATAGTTGACCAGAAGAAAAATTATATTACATCTAAACCTATAAATATTACAACGCAAAACGAAAATTACACAAAAGAACTTAAGTATATATTAGATAAGAAATTCTCTAGAGTTTTAAAAAATGTAGCAAAAGATGCTATTAATGGTGGAATTGGTTATTTGCATCCGTACTACAACGAAAATGGAGAAATATGCTTTAAACGTTTCAACAACTGGGAAATAATTCCTTTTTGGAAAGATGAAGAACATACAGAGCTAGATTTTTTTGGACGTTTATATGTTGTAGAAGGTTACGAAGGGGAGCAAGAAACAACATTTGAATACTTTGAAGTATATACAAGAGAAGGGATGCAACGTTATTTAGTTCAACAAGGAAAGTTAATTTTAGATGTCACACAAGAACAAACATCCCATTATTACCATGTAGAGAACGGAATAGTAAAAGGCTATAATTGGCAGAAAATCCCTCTTATTGCCTTTAAGAGAAATGAAGAAGAACTTCCACTGATTAAATGTTGTAAAAGCCTGCAAGATGGAATTAATCGTATGTTATCTACATTTCAAAATAACATGGAGGAAGATAATAGAAACACCATTCTAGTCCTTGTAAATTATGATGGAGCAAACTTAGGAGAGTTTAGAAGAAATCTAAGTGAATATGGAGCAGTAAAAGTAAGAAGTGATAGTTCCGAAGGTGGTGGAGATGTTAGAACTCTATCCGTAGAGGTAAATGCAGAAAATTACAAGATAATCTTAGAGTTATTCAAGCAAGCCATGATTGAAAATTGTAAAAGCTATGATGCAAAAGATGCACGTTTAACTGGTGATGCAAACCAAATGCACATACAAACAATTTATCAAGATATAGAGTTAGACGCACAGGATATGGAAACAGAATTTCAAGCTGCTTTTGAAGATTTGCTTTGGTTTATTGATATACACCTTAATAATACAGGTGTGGGCGATTTCACAAAAGAAGAGGTGGAATTTACTTTTAACAGAAATACTCTTGTAAATGAAAGCGAGTTAATAGAAAACTGCAATAAGATGGTTGGATTATTACCTACAAAATTAATTCTAGAACATCACCCATGGGTAAAAGACGTGGATGAGACTATGAAACTGTTAGAGGAAGAAAAACAGAAGGATTTGGAGGAATACCCACAATTTGAAAAAGGTGATATAAGTGAGCAAGAAGAATAGAGAGTATTGGGAAGAGCGATTTCTAGAATTAGAAAATAGTTCAAATGAGTATGCATTGGAAATATACAAACGAATAGAGAGGGCTTTTTATATTGCTCAAAAAGAGACTGTACAAGCCATAGAATCATGGTTGTCTCGATTTGCAAAGAATAATAACATTACCATGCAAGAAGCAAGGAAATGGCTAAATAATGCAGAATTAAAAGAATTAAAGTGGAGTGTACAGGAGTATATCAAGTATGGTCGAGAAAACGCCATAAATCAAGCATGGCTAAAAGAATTAGAAAATGTTTCATCTAAGGTTCATATCAGTAGATACGAAGCATTAATGATACATATGCAGCAGTCCATTGAGAAAGTGTTTCACAATGAATTAGACATGATAGACACAATGGCAAGAAAAGTATATGAGGATAATTATTATAAAACCATATATGAAGTTCAAAAAGGTTTCAATGTAGGTTGGCAATTAAATACGATTGATACAAGGAAATTAGATAAAATTGTAAATGTCCCATGGGCAAGTGATGGGAAAGTGTTTTCAGAGCGAATATGGATAAACAGACAGCAATTAGCTAATGAATTACAAACACAACTTGTAAGAATGTGTCTTATAGGAAATGGACCAGATAAAGCAATAAAAGAAATTGCAAAACGGTTTGATGTATCAAAAAAAAGAGCTGGTGCACTTGTTATGACAGAGGAAGCATATTTCCATAGTGCAGCACAAAAGGATGCCTTTGAAGAATTAGATGCAGAAGAATATGAAATAGTTGCCACACTAGATAATAGAACATCACAAATTTGTAGGGATATGGACCTAAAACATTTTCCGATGAAAGAATATAAACCGGGAGTAACAGCACCACCTTTTCACGTTCGATGTCGTTCTGTAACAGTTCCATATTTTGATGATGAATTTTCATTAGGAGAAAGAGCAGCCCGTGACGAGGATGGAAAGATTTCTTATGTTTCGTCTGATATGTCTTATCATGAGTGGTATAAGGAATTTGTAGAAAACAACCCACAAGCTATTATTAACGAAAAGAAAATTAAAAATAAGTATTCTGATAGTAAACAATTTGAAAAATACAAGGAAATTTTAGGAGAGGATGCGCCTAAAACCTTTGCAGATTTTCAAGAATTGAAGTATAATAACAATAAAGAATACGAGGAATTAAAGAAATTATACAAGGAAGTTGATTGGCAGATAAAAGCAAAAGAAAACATTGTAACTGGAAGCGAACACAAAGTGCCTTTTAACGCTGAGCCTAATAGTGTTTTTGATAATTACAAGGATGGAAAAATAACATCAAGAAGATACTATGGGAAAACTGGAAAACCTCGTTTAGATATTGATTTAACAGACCATGGAAATCCAACACAACATGTGGTAGTTCCACACCAACATAATTGGTTAAAAGACGAATCAAATCATGATGATATAAAAAGACCAAAAGATTCACCTTTAACTAAAGCACATAAAATTGCTAACAAAGATATTTTGAAAGGAGATTAATATGGATTTAGGAAAATTTAATAGCTTAGAAGAAATGATAGATTCCATTGACATAGGCTTAGATATAGAATTTTATCTTTATGGAACTAGATATAATATTTCTCCCGGAGAAGATAACTTTTTTATTTGTGAATGTCCTGATGGAGATGCAAAATTTTATAATAATGGTGCTGAATTAGTCAGCAAACACAGAATAAATCAAAACTTAATTAAAGATATATGGAGAGATATAGAAATATATTCAATGTAATTAGCACTTACTAAATAAATAGTAGGTGCTTTTTTTATACATAAATTTGTCCTGCAATATGACGTAAAACTGTTGCAACCTTGAAACATATGGGAGTGAACCCGTAAAAAACGTAATTGAAAGAGAGGCAAAGAAAATGACGAGAAAAGAGTTAGAAGAATTAGGGCTTTCAAAGGAACAAATTGATTCAATCATGCAAATTAATGGTGTTGATATCGAAAATGCAAAAAAAACATTAAACACCACAATTTCTAATTTAGAAACAGAAAATAAGGCTTTAAAAGGTCAAGTGAAGGAAAGAGATAAGCAGATTGAAGATATTAAAAATTCCACAGGGAACATTGAAACATTAAAGAATACAATTGCTACATTACAAAGTGAAAATAAGAAAAATGTAGAAAAGCACATTACAGAAATGAAGCAATTAAAACTAGATGTTGCAATAGAAACTGCTTTAACAAATGCAAAAGCAAAAAATAAACTTGCAGTAAAGGCATTGTTAAAAGATATGGATAAAGCAGAAATCCTAGAAGATGGAACAATCAAGGGATTGGACGAACAAATAAAAGCATTAATGAAGGCGGAAGATTCTAAATTTCTTTTTGAAACAGAGGAAAAAGGAGCAACTTTTAAAGGTGTAAATCCTGCAAGTGGAAGTGGAGTACCAAAAACAATAACAAAAGAAGAGTTCTCAAAAATGGGGTATAAAGAACAAGTTGCACTTTTTAACGAAAACAAAGAATTATATAACTCGTTAGTAGAGTAAGGAGGAAAAGAAATGGCACAAACAAAATTATCAAATTTAATTAATCCACAGGTAATGGAAAATATGATTAGTGCAAGTTTACCAAAGAAAATTAAGTTTTCAAAAATTGCTAAGGTAGATACTACTTTAGTAGGGAGAGCAGGGAATACAATTACTGTTCCTAAGTACGCTTATATTGGAGATGCAGAAGATGTAGCAGAAGGCGTAGCTATGGGCACAACTGTATTAACAGCAAGTACAACAAAAGCAACTGTTAAGAAGGCAGGGAAGGCAGTAGAACTTACAGATGAATCTGTATTAAGTGGATATGGTGACCCAGTTGGTGAAGTAACAACACAACTTGCAATGGCAATCGCTTCTAAAGTAGATAATGATTGCTTAGATGCATTATTAGAAGCTTCATTAAAGTATGAAGATAGTACAGCAGTCATTAGCTATGAAGGAATTGTAAAGGCTGTAGATAAGTTTGAAAGTGAAATTGATGAGAATGTAACAAAAGTTATGTTTGTTCATCCAAAACAATTGACACAATTAAGATTAGATCCAGATTTCAAAGATATCAATAAATTCCCTATGAAGGTAATGATGACAGGAACAATCGGCGAGATTGCAGGTTGCCAAATTGTAACATCTAAGAAAATAAAGACAGAGCAAGTAACAGGGGTAGACTGTTATGTAAATCCTATTGTTATTATTTCAGGGCAAGACCCTAATCAAGCACAAGATGCAGATGGATATTCAGAAGAATCACCTGCTATCACTATTTACATGAAACGTAATGTTGAATTAGAAGATGATAGAGATATCTTAGCAAAGACAACTGTTATTTCCGCAGATGAGCATTACGCAGCGGTTTTATCTAATGATTCAAAGGTTGTACTTGCTAAATTTAAAAAGGAAGTCTAGGTGATATTATGTTATTAAGAAGGCATAAACTAAATGCAGAACTCGAAACAAAAAAGAAAGATGAAGATTTATCTGATGCAGTGGTGTTAGATGAGCAAGAAGAGGAAGTAGTAGAGGGGCAAAAAGTAGACATAGTAGATGAGCAAGAATATGATGGAGTAGATGTAGTAGATAACGCTTCTGATGATGAAAACGAACAATCAATAAAACCTCTTGATGAAATGGATTTAGAAGAATTAAAGGAATATGCTTCTCAAAAAGAAATTGAAATCGGTAATGCTAGTACTGTAAAAGGTATTTTAAAGAAAATTCAAGAATCAGAAATGGAAGAATAGGTGGTTTCATGGAATTGAAAACATTAAAAGAATATTTAGGCATTGCAGTAGAGGACACTTCTAAAGATATTGCATTAACTTTTATTATTTCTGATGTAGAAGAAACCATAAAAAATTATTGCAATATAAAAGAAGTTCCAGACGGACTTTTAAATACTTCTTATCGAATGGCGATTGACCTATACAGAAACGAGAACCTTGGGCATGAGGAATCGGCTCAAGGTTCTATTTCTTCTATTAGCATTGGAGATACTTCTACATCTTTTAAGCAGTCTGTGGATGATAATTTTAAAAATACAGTATTAAAAAATTATATTCCTCAACTAAACCGATATA
>CALWGN010000232.1 GCA_944380055.1 uncultured Lachnospiraceae bacterium | reverse complement strand
AGTTGAGTAATCAACAAGAGTAATATTTTTAACTAAGGGAAACCGGAAATTCCAATCCAGATATTGCATTGCTTGCCCCAATTGCAAGGCTGTTAGAAATTAGTACGGATAAATTATTGTCATATAAAGAGGATTTGACAGAACAAGAAATCAAGGGAATCGTTGGCAAGATAATAGAAAAAATACAAACAGAGCCTTATGATAAGGTATTTGAGTATTGCAGAACATATATAAGGGAGTACCCAACTAGTTATTGTTTCATTTTAAATATTGCACATATTTTAAATAGTTATCGAATGGTTTTAAATGTAGAACATCCAGAAACATATGATAAGGAAATCAAAGAATTATATTCCCGTTTGCTAAATAGTAAAGATATAGAGATACAAAGAAGTGGTGCAGAAGCATTGTTTTATTTTTTTATTCAAAAAGACGAATATAGAGAGGCAGAAAAATATTTACAATACATTCCAAAACAAGGATGTGATAGAAGACGATTAGAAGCTCTTTTAAATGAAAAGCAGGGAAACATAGAAAGATCCTATGAAATATATGAACAAATGTTATTGACTGGATATAGCGATATTAGTTGGGCATTTAATGGAATTTATATACTTTCTATGAAAGAGAATCATATAGAAAATGCAGAAAAAATCATAGAAAAGCAAAAAATGTTAGCAAGGCTTATGGAGATGGGAATCTATATGGAAGTATCTCTTGGTCTAGATTTGGCAATTTATCAAAAAGATAAAGAAAGAGCATTAGAAATTTTAGAAAAAATGATTGGAAGCCTTAATAGTATGGATGCTTATAAACAATCCTTCTTATATTCTCATATCAACCGTTCCAATAATGCAATGGAAAACATTGCTTTTATGCTAAAGAAAGGCTTTGAAGAGGATAATAGTATTGATTTTTTAAAAGATGATATACGATATAAGAAGCTGATGAAACAGTTAGAACGTCAGAAGTAAAGGATATATTATTAGCAGAGTTTCTATTTATGATATAATGAACACAAAGCGTTCCTATTAGAAGAACCTCCGGTTCTTAGTTATGTGCAAAAAGCGTGCACGGAAATTAGGATATAATAATCTTTATGAGGGACAATAAAAAATAAAGGAGGTATACACTATGTCACTAGTATACGCAAAAGGAAAAGAATTTCATATTAATGTAGGAAAAGGTGAAGTTGGTGAATATGTAATTTTACCAGGAGATCCAGGGAGATGTGAAAAAATAGCAAAGTATTTGGATAACCCAGTAAAGGTAGCAGAAAATAGAGAGTTTGTTACATATACAGGTGAACTAGAAGGTGTGAAAGTAAGTGTTACTTCTACTGGAATTGGTGGACCTTCTGCTGCAATCGCAATGGAAGAATTAATTCACTGTGGGGCACATACATTTATTCGAGTAGGAACAAGTGGAGGAATGCAAAAGGAAGTCTGTGGTGGAGATATGGTAATTGCAACTGGTGCCATTCGTTTCGAAGGAACGACCAATGAATATGCACCAAAGGAATATCCAGCAGTTGCTCACTATGATATTGTTCATGCGTTAAAGAAAACAGCAGATAACATGGGAGTAACTTCTCACTTAGGCATTGTTCAGTGTAAAGACAATTTTTATGGACAGCATTCACCAGAAACTATGCCAGTAAGCTATGATTTAAAAAATAAATGGAATGCTTGGATTGAGTGTGGAGCACTAGCTTCTGAAATGGAGTCAGCTGCATTATTTATTGTTGGAAGTGTAAGAAGAGTAAGAGTAGGTAGTGTATTATTAGTACTTGCAAATCAAACAAGAAGAGAGTTAGGATTAGAGGATAAAGAAGTGTATGACACAGATGGAGCTATTAAATTAGCAGTAGAAGCAATGAGAACTCTTATTTTAAATGAATCCAAAAAAGTCATAGACTTCAAATAAGTAGAATATAAGCAAAGGATTTGGCTGTGTTAGGTAGAGTTGAACTGTTACTTAATAGGCTACAAAGTAATTATTTGTTTATAAGCTAGTTTTAACAGTAATTGTATAGCAAAGAAGATGAAGACTCTATATTTGAAAAGAAAATAGAAAGAAGGAGGAATGAAAATGGGAAAACGTGTATTTTTAATTGTGCTAGATAGCTTTGGAATTGGGGCTAGTCCAGATGCAAATAGTTATGGAGATGAAGGGGCAAATACATTTGCCTCTATTAGAAAATCTCCATATTTGCACATTCCAAATATGGAAAAGCTAGGAATTTATCACATTGATGGAGTAGAAAATAGAAGTAGAACAATTCCATGTGGTGTATATGGGAGATTACTGGAACAGTCAAAAGGAAAAGATACTACCATTGGTCATTGGGAAATTGCAGGGATTGTAATGAATCAATCACTTCCGACCTATCCAAATGGATTTCCACAGGATATTATAGATCAGCTGGAAAAGGAAACGGGAAGAAAGATTCTTTGCAATAAACCTTATTCAGGTACAGATGTTATTAGAGATTATGGCGAAGAGCATATGAAAACAGGAGCACTTATTATTTATACGTCAGCAGATTCTGTACTTCAGATAGCAGCCCATGAAGACATTATTCCAGTGGAAACGTTGTATCAATATTGTAACATAGCAAGAAATATTATGACTGGAGAGCATGGGGTAGGGCGAGTGATAGCAAGACCATTTATTGGAGCAGATAAATCCAGTTTTGTAAGAACAGCAAGACGACATGACTTTTCCTTAGTGCCACCAAAGGACACTATGCTAGATAGACTACAACAAAAAGGAATTACAACTATTGGAATTGGTAAAATATATGATATATTTGCAGGAAAAGGCATTGGAGAACGATTTACATCTCCTACCATTAGCAATGAAGATGGAATGAACAAAACACTAGATTTATTAAAGGAAGACTTTGAAGGACTTGTATTTACGAATTTAGTGGAAACAGATATGATTTATGGTCATAGAAGAGATATTGATGGATACGCAAAGGCAATTAGTCAGTTTGACAAGTGGCTAGGACAGTTTTTAAATAATATGAAAGAAGATGACATATTAATGATTACAGCAGATCATGGCTGCGATCCAGGATTTTTAAAAACAACCGACCATACAAGAGAGTATATCCCATTGTTGGCATATGGAAAACGTTTAAAAGAAAACTGCAATCTTGGAACAAGAGAAACATTTGCTGATATTGGAGCTACAATTGTTGATTTATTTGGGTGTGATCCATTAGAACATGGAACAAGTTTTAAAAATATGATTAGGAAATAATAAACACAAAAAAGCTATTGATTATCCACATAATAAGCTGGGTATTTAGTAGCTTTTCTTTCCATAATAAGTAATAATATACAATAATTATACGATGAATCAAAGAACTATAATTCAATGCTACAGTGTTTTACAAAACTATTGAAAATAAAAAGAAAAAGGTTTAAACTTTAAAAGCAGTTTATTAGGTATAGTAAAATAAATTGTAAAATACCATAGAAAAAATAACAAAGGTAATAAAAATTAGGAGGGAATATGAATAAAAAATGCAAAAAAATAGCTGTATTCTTTTTTATCTGCTTAACCTTTATGTGGTTAGTTGGTTGTAATACAGTAGGAAGTAAAAATCAAGAAAATAATATACAATCTTCTATGGAAAAAGAAAATGAATATTCAAACAATAATGATGAAAATAATCTAGGAGATAACTCTGATAGTAATGTAGAAAATAATGAGAAAGAGGATGGAATGGAAGCTACAGATTTAGATGATAGTGATTCAGATAGTGATTCAGATAGTGGTAATTTAGATAATAAAAGTAGTGATGATAGTCAACAATCAGATGAAAACATTACTGGAGAGAATGAAAATAATAACGCAGATGGAAATTTGGAACAAGGAGAGGATGAAAGTCAACAAAATTCAACAACATCTTCCCAAACATCAAATGGTACATCAAACAACAATGGAACAAATACATCAAATAATAGTGGGAGTAATACTACAAGAAAGCCAGTGCAAGGAGTAGGATACCCATCGACTTCCGGGGCACTTCATGTAGAAGGAAGCCAATTAGTAGATAGCAATGGAAAGGCCATTCAGCTAAGAGGAATTAGTACACATGGTTTATCATGGTTTCCACAATATGTAAATGAAGCAGCATTTGCTCAATTTCGTCAAGAATGGAATGTAAATGTAATGCGTTTGGCTATGTATACAGCAGAATATGGTGGATATTGTACAGGTGGGGATAAAGAGGCATTAAAAAATCTAATAAGAAAAGGTGTATCTTATGCCACAGCTCAAGATATGTATGTGATTGTTGATTGGCATACACTATCAGATAGTAACCCAAATACATATAAATCAGAAGCAAAACAGTTTTTTGCACAAATGTCAAAAGAGTTTGCAGGACATAATAATGTAATTTATGAAATTTGTAATGAACCAAATGGAGGAACAAGTTGGGCAGAGATTAAATCTTATGCAGAAGAAGTAATTCGTGTAATTCGTAGTAACGATGCAGATGCAGTTATTATTGTTGGAACACCAAATTGGTCTCAATATGTAGACCAAGCAGCTGCTAATCCAATTACAAGTTCAAAAAATATTATGTATGCTCTTCATTTTTATGCAGCAACTCATACAGATTCATTAAGAAATACAATGATATCTGCAATTAACGCAGGATTACCAATATTTGTATCAGAATATGGTATTTGTGATGCTAGTGGAAATGGTGCAATTGATGAGAATCAAGCAAACAAATGGGTTAGCGTTATGAATCAGTATGGGGTAAGTTATGTGGCTTGGAATTTATCAAATAAAGGGGAAACATCAGCAATTATTAATAGTAGCTCTAGTAAGACATCTGGATTTACAGAAAGTGATTTAAGTGCTTCAGGAAAATGGTTATACCGTATGCTAACAGGTAATACAACATTTCAATCATCTTCTAGTACACAAGTAACAACACAAAATGCTACTACAAACCAAAATACAAACGCAGGGAATAGTAACCAAAATGTTACAAAAGAAACAACAGCTGCAATCAGCAATCAAAATACAACAACAGAAAATACAACAAATTCTTCTAATGGAAGTAACAATCAAAATAGTAACCAAAGCATTCAGTTAACTAATGCAGATATTAAGTATACAGTGGAACTAAAAAATAGTTGGGAATCTGGTGGTCAAAAATTTTATCATTATAGCTTAACATTAAATAATACTAGCTCTAAAAATGGGACAAAATGGGTAATTAATGTACCATTTAATGAAAATGTAACATTTGTTGATGGTTGGAATGGAGAATATACAACAAGTGGAACATCACTACAAATTACATCAAAAGATTATAATGGTACAATAGCTTCTGGTGGTTTAGTAGGAGATGTAGGATTTATTGTTAGTGGAAGTAGTAATTTAAAAATAGTACAATAAAATTATAAAATAAAGAGTCATAAAGATTTGTTATAGGATTTTAATGTAATATATTTTATGGCTCTTTTTATATTTGATTACAGCCATTACATTTTATTAGGTTCATGTGGAAATAATGTTATATTGACTTTTGGACCAAGTTTTTATAAAATGAGGAAGCAAAAAGTAGCTTTACAGACAGGAGAAAAATGATATGAAACAGTTATCAAGAAAAAATCTAATATTAGTAGGATTGACATTATTTTCCATGTTTTTTGGAGCAGGAAATCTCATATTTCCTCCATTTCTTGGACAAATGTCAGGTACAAATATGTGGATTGCTATGTTTGGCTTTGCAGTAACAGCCATAGGCTTTCCTATTCTAGGAGTAGTTGCAGTAGCAAAATCAGGAGGGCTTGATGCCTTAGCAAAGAGAGTTCATCCAATATTTTCTTTTATATTTACATTGTTAATTTATATTTCTATAGGTCCAGGACTGGCGATTCCAAGAACTGCAGGAACATCCTTTGAAATGGCAGTGCTACCATTTTTGTCTGAGGGAATGCCAGCAGATACGATGAGGTTAGTATATTCTTGTATATTCTTTTTTATTGCATTTTTAATTGCTCTAAAGCCAGAAAAGCTAACGGATCGTTTAGGAAAAATATTGACTCCATGCTTACTTGTATTAATTACAATTATTTTTATCTTGTGCCTACTTCATCCAATGGGTAACTACGGTAGCCCAGTAAATAAATATGTAAGTAATCCATTTACTACAGGATTTTTAGAAGGTTATCAAACAATGGATACAATTGCAGCATTAAATTTTGGGATACTAATTGCAATTAATATTAAGGCAAGAGGAATAAAAGAAGAAAATGATGTAGTAAGGGAGACAATTAAAGCAGGATTTATTGCGGGAATAATATTGTTATGTGTATACTCAGCTCTTGGTCATATGGGAGCATTGACAAGTGGTGTGAATCAAACATCAGCAAATGGTGCAGAAACACTAACTTTGTTAGTAAACTTTTTGCTTGGAAAATTTGGACTTGTATTATTAGGAATTATTTTCTTTATTGCATGTTTAAATACATGTGTTGGATTACTTTGTTGTTGTAGTGAATATTTTTACGGATTGGTTCCTAAAATTCCATATCGTATGTGGCTATTATTATTTACTATTATAAGTGTTATGATTGCAAATTTAGGATTAAGTGCTATTTTACAAATATCTTCTCCAGTATTACAAATAATTTATCCAGTGGCAATTGTTTTAATTACATTGGCTTTCATTCATCCAAGAATTAAAAAATATAAGTTGGTATACCCTATTACTATTGGAGCTACTGGTATTGTTAGCATTATTTCAGTTTTAAATGAAAAAAATATAAAAATAGCAGGAGTAAGTCATATACTTGAACAGCTTCCTTTTTATGATGCAGGACTTGTTTGGTTTGTTCCAGCGATAATAAGTCTTTTAATAAGTATTATATTGTCATTTGTATGGAATAAAAAAGGAATAAACAATAAGTTATAATAATCTATTTACTACAAGAAATGCATTTCTTTTTAGATAGGGAAGCGTATAGTTTTAATATAAAGTACTAGTAAACAGTTTATATATTTAAAGGATTGGAAGTGAAAAAGGTATGGTAATATGAAAAAACTACATATTACCATACCTTTTTAAATATCTTTTAGTTTATAAGAGCCTTTGGAATTATATTTAACTTCATATAAAATCTTATCAGCCTGTGAATAAAGTTCTTCAAAGGAATATTTCGTTTTGCTTATGATGCCACCAAAAGATAGGGTAGAATTACTTAATGGACAACATTCAGCAACCTTATTTTGATATTGTTCAGAAATGTTTTCTAGCTTTTTTTCAATTATTTTCCGATTAGAACATGATTCTAAGAAAATTGCAAATTCATCGCCACCTAATCGAATAATAATATCACTTTCACGGAATGTACGAATTAATACCTTACTTATAAAGCTTAATATCTGATCGCCAACATAATGGCCGTATATATCATTGACAGCCTTAAAATGATCAATATCCATAATAAGAAATGTATAAGAGCGAATATTTTCTAATTTTTGGTTTAAAAGAATTTTAGCGCCTTTTCTATTATAGGCATTTGTTAAAGAATCCGTTAATGTTTCATTGTATAACTTATTTCCTAATTCTACACGCTTGGTTATATCAATGATACCACAAATAATAGCTTCTCTACCATCATCAGTAATAATTTTACGTCCTACATCGTATATCCAGATATAAGAGCCATCTTTTTTTCTAATACGATATTCGGCTTCATATTGATTGCTATGTTTTAGGGTTTGTAAAATTGTTTCAATAACAGAAATATCATCAGGATGAATGGTGCTTCCAAATAATCCATTGGTATCTTCTAAGTATTCTTGATATGTATAGTCAACTATTTCCAACATTTTATCATTTACAACAAAAAGAGAAAGATCATCATCTAAAAATACACCAATAATACCCACTGGAAGTATTCCACTTAGTACTTTCATTAATTCGTGACTACTTTTTCTATTAAGATGATGGGTTGTATTGGGAGCAAATGATAATCCTAAATAATTGTTTACAACAGAACGATTTTCCATATCTGAAATATGTAGGCTAGATATTACATATGTTCCATTTATGTTTGTTATAGTAATAGTAATATAAGAAGAAACTTTACAATCACTTTGTATGTCATCTGAAACATATCTTTCAATGGTACAAAAGACATTAAAGAGATTAGATTCACTCAGTTTATGTTCATAATAGTTTGTGAAATCAAAAGATAATGTTGCTGGAGAGTTTTTAAACTCCAATGAAAGCATATCTTTAAAGTTAAATTTATTATGCCCAGAACATATTTCTGATGAAAGAAAAAAACAAATATGGTCAGACACCATAGAAACTACTTTATTAACATTCTTTTCTATAAAAAAATGTGTAAAGAATGTATTTATAAAGCAACGAATATCAGTATTTAGTTTATTTGTATTCTGTATATCCATTTATTGTACCTCATTAAAAAAAATCTTTTTTATTATAGCATATCAAAGACTAAGGAGCAATAGTTATTGAGGTAAATAACATACATATTTGTAGGATTACAATACATATGTTACAACTGAAAAATAAAAAGCGAGGATAGACTCACTTTGTGTTATACTTTAATCACCACAAAAAAATAAACATAAAGGAGTATCCTCGTATGAATAGTATAAC
>CALWGN010000231.1 GCA_944380055.1 uncultured Lachnospiraceae bacterium | reverse complement strand
TTCTATTGCTGATTATTTATTTAAAAATCCACTTATATTTATTTATAATACGTTAATTATAATGGTAACAATATCAATAGCAAATCTAGCGAGCAGACGATTGTTTTTTGTTGGATTAATCTCTCTTGCATGGGTTATAATGGGGGTTGTTAATGGAGTATTATTAGGATTTAAAATAAGAACAACTCCTTTTACAGCTCAGGACTTAACAATGATTGACTTTGCACTTAGTATTGCAGGAAAATACTTATCGGTAGGGTTAATTATATTATTAGTAATTGTTGCAATTAGTCTATTAACTGCCATTATTCTTTTATGGAAAAAAACACCTAAAAGAGAAGGAAAGTTACCTTATGTTAGAACAGTCATTGCTATTGTTACATTCGCTTTTTGTGTATTAGGATTAAATCAGATAGGAACAAATATGGGAGTATTAGAAACTAATTTTTCTAATATTTCACAAGCATACGAAGATTACGGATTTGCCTATTGCTTTGCTAATAGCTTATTAAATACTGGAATTGATAAGCCAGATGCCTATAATAAAGAAGTTGTTAATGATATTATAGATCAGGAAATAATATCAGAGAACCTAGATGATAAAGAGAGTGTAGTAACAGAAAAAGAGCAAAAACCTAACGTCATTTTTATACAGCTAGAATCTTTTTTTGATATAACAAAGTTAAAAAATATAACATTTAATAAAGATCCAATTCCTAATATGCATAAAATAAAGGAAAATTACTCCTCAGGATTTATTAGTGTGCCATCTATTGGTGCAGGAACAGCAAATACTGAGTTTGAAGTAATTACTGGAATGAATCTAGATTTTTTCGGTCCAGGAGAATACCCATATAGAACTGTTTTAAAAAAGACAACCACAGAAAGTTTAGGTTATAATTTAATGGAGTTAGGATATGCAACTCATGCAATCCACAATAACAATGCTACTTTCTATGATAGAATCAGTGTATTTCCTAGATTAGGATTTCAAACATTTACATCATCAGAATATATGAATATAGAGGAATACACACCAAATGGATGGGTTAAAGATAACATTTTAATTGAAGAAATAACAAAGGCATTAAATTATGATGATAGCCAAGATTTTATATATACGATTTCAGTGCAAGGCCATGGAAATTATCCAGAGGAGAGTATATATAAAAATCCAGAGATTACAGTTAGTGGAATTGAAGATGAATCTTTGAAAAACCAATATGTGTATTATGTAAATCAGCTATATGAGATGGATAAATTTATTGGTAATTTAATAGCTTCTTTAAGTGCACGAGATGAAAAGACTGTATTAGTTATGTATGGAGATCATTTACCAACCCTTGGTATTAAAGAAGAAGATTTGAATGGAACAACATTATTTCAAACTCCATATTTTATATGGGATAATTTAGGATTGGAAAAAGTTGATAAAAACATAGAGGCATATCAGCTAGGTGCACATGTGTTAAATCAATTAGATATTCATAAAGGAGTATTAACACGTTTCCATCAAAAATATTTGTTAGAAAATCATTTAACAGAAGAAAAATATTTAGAGGATTTAGAACTTCTTGAATATGATATGCTCTATGGAGAAATGGATGCATTTGGTGGAGAAAATCCATATAAGGAAATTGATATGCAAATGGATGTAGAAGAGATTGCTATTAAAGATGTTAACTATCAAGAAGGTATACTTTATGTTAGTGGACGAAACTTTACACAAAATTCTGTTATTTTTATTGATGAAGAAGAGGTAGAAACCGAGTATATTAATAATTTATTAGTTGTTGCAAAAGACTTAAACCTAAAAAGAGATTGTGAAATTGTAGTAGTACAAGTAGATAAAGACGATATTATTCTTAGCGAAAGTGAAAGTTTTTACTTAAAGTTCAAAAATCAAGATGAAACAATAAATGAAACAACAAACACAACAAAAGAGCCATCATCAGAAAAATAATTTATATTTTGTAGAAAATATAGTAAAAAAGAATGATTTATTTTATCGGGGGCATACTATCTAGTAGGGATAATATAGAAAAATGGATAGGAGGCTTTTGATGATTTATATTATATTGGCGATTGTAGTTGTTTTGATTGTATTAACTACTTGTTATGCTCTTTCAAATGCTGCAACAGAAGCAGATAGATATACAGACTTGTTTTATGAGCAAATGGATAAAGAAACAATAGTAAAACAGACAGAGGAAAATAACTTATAAAATGATAAAAATGTTCTTGTTTCATTGAGAAGCAGGAGCATTTTTTTTTGTTAGAAAAAATAAAAAGCAAGAAACAGGAATAAATTCCCAACTTTCATATTAAAATAGTACAAAATATGTTGAGGTGAAGAAATGAAAAAAAGATTCTCAATAATATGTGCTATGTTATATGCTACATATTTTATTATTGCAAGCATTAGTAGTATGTATGGTGTGGAAGAAATACGAGCAAATGAACCAGTAGTTGAGGTAGGAGTCGATGTTAGTAGTGGAGAAAATAATATAGGAGTATCAGAAGACAAGGATATAGTAGTAGATACAAATGCAGATTTAGGGTTATTATCAAAGTCCGTAATTCTTATGGAAGCAAGTACAGGAACAATTGTTTATGAAAAAAATAGTGAGGAGCAGTTAAGTCCTGCTAGTATTACAAAAATTATGACATTAATTTTAATTTTTGATGCCATAGAAAGTGGAAGAATTACAATGGATGAAATGGTGACTACAAGTGCCTATGCAAAATCAATGGGAGGTTCTCAAGTGTTTTTAGAAGAAGGGGAACAGCAGACAGTAGAAACGATGATAAAATGTATTGTAATTGCATCAGGGAATGATGCAGCAGTTGCTATGGCAGAACATATAGCAGGTAGTGAAACAGAATTTGTCAATCAAATGAATGAGAGAGCAAAGAATTTAGGTATGACAGGAACACATTTCATAGATTGTTGTGGATTAACAGATTCGGATGACCATTACACAACAGCAAAAGATGTGGCAATTATGTCTAAAGAATTAGTAAGTAAATATCCTCAAATACATAATTATTCTACCATTTGGATGGAAAATATTACACATACAACACAAAAAGGAACATCAGAGTTTTGCTTATCCAATACAAATAAATTGCTAAAACAATATGAATATTGCACTGGTTTAAAGACAGGTTCAACAAGTAAAGCAAAATATTGTTTATCAGCTACCGCAAATAAAGATGGAGTAGAGCTAATTGCAGTAGTTATGGCAGCACCAGATTATAAAATAAGATTTGCAGAGGCAATTTCTCTATTTCAATATGGATACGCAAACTGTCGCTTATATGAAGATAGTGAGTTAGAAATTAATAAAAAAGCAACTGTAAAAAATGGGATTGAAGAAGAAGTTGGAGGAACTAAAGAAGGAAAATTTTCATATCTTAGCACAACTGGTGAAGACTTTACAAAAGTAGAGAAAACAATTATATGGGATCAATTAGAGGCACCGATTGAAAGAGGTCAAACCATTGGAAAAGTAGAATATTTTTTAGGGGAAAAAAAGCTAGGAGAGAAGATGATTATTGCTAGTGAAAGTGTAAGAAAAGCTGGATATTGGGACTACTTAAAAAAGATGTTTTCTTGCTTTAGTTTATAACAGTACATGATAGTAATTTAATAATTGATAAAGAAAAGAAAAACTTGTATGTTTTATAAATATACGATATGATAGATGGAAGAAAAATAAGAGTTTAAACATAAATGATAAGGAAAGTAAAAGTATGGATATATGGATTTTAATAATAGTTTTATTGGGGATTACTAGTATTATACTTTGTCTTATTCGTTCTGAATATGAGCGTGAAAAATTAGTTGTTTCCAGCTATGAAATAGAAGCTCCAAAGCTAAGTAAAGAGTGGGATGGTTTTACAATGGCAGTGTTAGCTGATTTACACGATCATAGTTTTGGTGAGAATAATAGGGAGTTAATACGAACAATAGATAGCATTTATCCAGATTGTATTTTAATTGCAGGGGATATGTTAGTTGTAAAAGAGTGGAAAAAACAAGATATGTCAGTTCCATTTTCTTTACTAGAAACGTTATCAAAGGAATATCCTATTTATTACGGAAATGGCAACCATGAGCAAAGGATGAGAAAAGAAAAAGAAAAATACCCTGGGTGGTATGAGCAATACGAAAAGAAATTAAAAGAATTAAATATTAATCATTTGCAAAATGAAGGTGTTATATTAGAAAAAGGAACTAGTAAAGTAGCAATTTATGGAGTAGATATCGATAAAAAATTTTATAAAAAAGGCAAGAAGGTTCCAATGGATAATAACTATATTGAAAATCAGATTGGGCCTGCTAACAAAGAAGTATTTAATATATTACTAGCACATACCCCACTTTATGTAGAGCAATACGAACATTGGGGAGCAGATTTGGTATTTTCAGGACATTTTCATGGAGGA
>CALWGN010000230.1 GCA_944380055.1 uncultured Lachnospiraceae bacterium | reverse complement strand
TTGGAAGGTAAATTGAAATAATAATAAAACCGGCAAATAATGCCATGAACACTAGAATTGCAGGCTCTAACTTTTGTATCGCCTTTTGAGTGGCATATTCTGCTTCATTATCATAATATGCACCGATGGTATCTAGTGTTTTTTCTAGCTCTCCCGTTTCTTCTCCGATTGAGCACATTTCAATTAATGTATTTGGAAAATATTTGCTTTGACGCATACATTCTCCAAGCCTTCTTCCTTCTTCAATACGATCTGTCATGCTAGAAATCTCTAGTCCCATTACATAATTATCAAGAATCTTTCCAGTAATCTCTAAAGCATTGCTAACACTCATTCCTGCACCTAATAAGGTAGTCATTGTATTGGCAAACTGACCTGCACCATTTAGCACTGCTATTTTTCCAAGTACTGGGATTTGAAGTTTAAATTCATTCCAACGAACTTTTCCCTTTGGAGATTTACAATATAATCGAATACCAATAATTAAAGCTATAATAACAAGTACAATCCATATAATGTTTACTCTCATAAACTCTGATGATGAGATCATAATTCTTGTCATTAATGGCATTTCTCCACCTAAATCGTCAAAAACACCTGAAAGAGTTGGAATTACAAATATCATAACGACTGCTAATACAACAACTGCTACAAGTAACACAAACATTGGATAGAACATTGCTTGCTTTACTTTTTGTTTTGTTTTAAAGGATTTGTCATAGTATTTTTGTAAACGTTCAAAGGAATGTTCTAATGTTCCTGACTCCTCTCCTGCTCGCACGGTTTCTACAAAAGTAGGTGGCAAGATAGGACAGTTTTTTTCAAAGCTAGCTGCAATTCCATTTCCTTTTGCTACGTCAATTGCTGACTTTTCTAGCATTTTTTTCAAATGCTTATCTTTTACCTGCTTACTAATTAAATCCATACAAGTGTCAATTGGTACTCCTGATTGGAGGATAATAGAAAACTGAGAGCACATAACCGATAGCGCTTTAAAATCAATCTTGGGCTTACCAATTTCCATAGATAAAATGCCTCTTTTCTCTTTTTCTTCTTGTAGTTCAATAACAATATTATGCATTGCTTTAACCTGTGTCATCGCTAAATACTCATCAGGTGCTTCTACAACGCCTTCTACCTTTTGTCCATCAACATTAAGCGCCTTATATCGATATATTGCCATACTATTATCCTCCTTTCTCATTTATCCAGTTTTTTAATATTTATAAATATCGCTTATATAACTATGTTCCATGTTTCTATTTACTATGGAATCCTTTGTTACCCGAGATTTCTTTTTATATATTCTTTGTCATGAGCAGCTTCTCTTGCTGTCTCTAAATCAATCACTTGCTCTCTTGCAAGCTTAATTAATACATTATCCATGGTAATACTTCCTACAGAAGCCCCACTTAACATGGATGAAAACATTTGTGGTGTTTTTCCTTCACGTATTAAGTTTTTAATGGCTGAGTTTACTACCATTACTTCACACGCAGCTACACGACCTTTCCCTGACTTTCTAGGAAGTAGCTGTTGAGAAACAACTGCCTTTAAGCAAGTAGAAAGTTCCAAACGAATTTGTGGTTGACTTTCTGCTGGGAATACACCAACAATTCTATCTACAGAATCCGTTGCTGAATTTGTATGTAGTGTTGCGAATACTAAGTGACCTGTTTCTGCTGCAGTAATAGCAGTTTCAATTGTCTTTCTATCTCGCATTTCCCCTACTAAAATTACATCTGGATCTTCTCTTAATATTGCTCTTAACCCATCTGCAAAGCTACGAGTATCCACACCGATTTCTCTTTGATTAATACTACATTTATCAGGTTTATATATGTATTCAATTGGGTCTTCCAGCGTGATAATATGAGCATTTCTATGTTTATTAATTTCATTTAATACTGCAGCTAGTGTGGTTGATTTTCCACTTCCAGTTTCCCCAGTTACCAATACAATCCCTTTATTCCAAAACGGAAATTCACTTACAATTGGAGGTAAGCCTAAATCTCTTAAATTTGGAATTGTACTATTTAATATTCTAAGAGCTGCGGAAATACAGCCTTGCTGACGAAATAGGTTAATTCTTACTCTTTCTCCTGCGATTGTTTCTGCTAAATCTAGCTCTCCTATTGTTCGAATTTCTTCGTACTTATCTCCTGCTAGTTCTTTTGCATACTCCTCACATTGTTCAGCAGTAAGAGGTGTAGATGACATATCTTTTAATTCTCCATCTACTCGATACTTTGGAACGATTCCACATATTAAGTGAATATCGGAAGCGTTATCCTCTTTTGCTTTTAAAATTAATTGTTCTATTGTCATATTCTATTACTCCAAAATACTAATTGTTCTACAAAGCTCTTCAATACTTGTAATTCCTTGTTCTGCTAACTTTAGTCCGCCCTTTATCATAGATTCAAATCCTGATTCGGCAATAACTTTACGAAGTTCTGATTTTGGTCTTTCATCTGTAATACAATCTCTAATGCTTTGCGTTAAATTTAATATCTCAAATACACCAACTCTGCCTTGATATCCACTATGAAAACACATATGACAACCAGCACCTTTATAAAAGGTTCTTTCATCATCTTTTTCAATTCCCATTAAATCTCTTTGAATATCTGTTGGCTCTTCTTTTACTTTACAATTGGTACATACCTTTCTTACAAGACGCTGAGAAATAATTCCTCGCACACCTCCTGCAATTAAGTAAGGTTCTACACCCATATCTCGAAGTCTATCTAAAGCACCAATAGCATCTTCTGTATGAATAGTAGAAATAACTAAATGACCTGTCATAGCAGCTCTCATGGCAATTTCTGCTGTTTCTCCATCTCGAATTTCCCCCACACCAATAATATCTGGGTCTTGTCGTAATACAGAACGAAGTGCACTTGCAAATGTCATACCTGTTTTCTCATTTACTTGTACTTGTGTTACTCCTTCCATCTGATATTCTACTGGATCCTCAAGCATAATTAAGTTTACTGCTTCTGACTTTAGTTCATTAATCATTGTATACATAGTAGATGATTTACCACTACCTGTTGGCCCTACAATTAGAATTACACCACTATTATGTTGCAATAGTCGATTAAATCTATCCTCATTGTCTTTTGTAAGACCAATTCCTTCTCTTGTAAGCAATGATTTATTTTTTAATAAAATACGGATTACAACTTTTTCACCAAAAATTGTTGGTAAGGTAGATAGACGTAAGTCTACTTCTCCGTCTTTTATTTTAATACTAGCTCTTCCATCTTGTGGTACACGACGCTCTGAAATGTTCATTTGTCCAAGTACCTTTAAACGAGAAATAACCGCTTGCTGAAGCTCCTTTGGAATGGTCAATATTTTCATTAATCGACCATCTACACGGATACGGATATTCATCTCTTCTGCACCTGGCTCAATATGTATATCACTGGCTCTTTCTGTAATTGCTCGCTCAATAATTGAATTTACTAATCGTATGGTAGGCGAAGCATTTTCACTATCAACGACTTGTTCTGTATTTTGCGCTCTTATTTCCTCTGCAAATACACCTTCTTGTCGCATTTCTACCATTGCCTTTACAGCGCCTTCATTTTCATACAATATGTTGTATGCCCTATTTACTCCTGCCGCAGTAGCAATCATAGGAATAATTTTTTTCTTTGATACTACACGAGCCTCTTCTACTGCCATAAAGTTTAGAGGGTCTTCCATAGCTAAGTATAAAACATCCTTTTCAATGCGAACTGGAATAATACCATATTTTTTAACAATATTTTTTGGAATAACATTTACTAGTTCTGGATCAATATTTGTATTTGTTAAATCAATAAACTCAATTCCTAACTGAATACGAAGCATTTCAATTAAATCCGCTTCTGTAATAAACTTATGCTCGATTAATACTGTACCAAGACGCTTTCCTGTTCCTCTTTGAAGTGCTAACGCATCCATTAGCTGTTCTTCTGTAATTAACTTTGCGTCTATCAACATCTCTCCCAGTCGCTTATATTTCATAAAAAAACCTTCTTTACTAATTTATTTTATATGACAGCTTTTATTATTGTTCATTTATTGGTTGAATGTATATTTCTTGCTTCTCATATATATTACCCTTATAATTAATAGATACCACACAATGAAATACATTTCCATCATATTCCAATTCTGTTAGGTAAGGTATTAATTCGTTTGTAATCGTTTTATCCGTTAACAGTGGTATAGTATCTCTTCCTACATCAGGAACTATATATATATTATCATTCCTATTTTGCAAAGACATTCGATACTCTCTACCTGTATTATAAAAACTTATGTATGTGCCATTTGTACCTACCTTATTTTGTATATCTTTTGCTTGTTGAAGCTCTGTCGATATACTTGTAATAGCTGTAGATAATAAAGTTCTTGCTTCTGCTTTCAGTGTAATATTTTCATATGCATTTTTAACAACCACTATACCTCCGCCAAGAAAACTTAACATTAGAGCAAGAATGAGAACTGCTGTAAGCATCTCCACTAAACTAAATCCATGTTTTGATTGTAATTTGTTCTTTTTCATTGTAATTACTCCAACTGATAAGACGCTACATCTTCTGATATATACATATTAACATCTATATTAATAGTACCAAACTCTCCTGTAATTGTAATGGTACCTTTCTCTGGGCTTTTTACACTAGCATCTTCCCTCTCAACTTTATTCACATGAGAATAAAAATCATCAATCGCCTTTGCACTAGTGTCCATAATATTTTTGGAAGCATTAATCATTGTTGCTAATCCCAACATAGCAATGGCAGCAATTAACGTTGCTACTAGTACTTCTACTAAGGTTTCGCCCTTTGAATTTTCTAGTTTTTCTCTTATTTTATTAATTGCGTTCAATTTCTCCTCCACTCCATGTTATAGTTGTAACATTTCTAGTACCTTTTCCAGAAGCAGTTACAACACCATCTGTATGAGTTGATACAATAGCAGGAATCTCTAATGTACATGACATACTATTATGTGCGAGAACGATTTTAATATTATAGTCCTTATCGATAACAACATTAGCTTCTACATTTGTTATTAGATTTTTCAACTCTTCCTCTGTCGTTGACACTGTCCAAATACCTAAATATCTATTTGTATCTGTGCTTGGATTAAATGTTAAAAACTTTTTGTCAATTGCACCTTTCAAAAAATCTTTTAAATTACTTGTAGGAGTTTGATAATAATCATCTTCTAGTAAATTCCCACTTTCATCATATACTAAATATCTAGAATATGTTTGCCCTTCAATTTCTTCTTGTAATAATCTTGCAGCTGATACAATAGAATAGTAAGATTGTCTGCCTTCTTTTAAGCTGCTAGTTCTCTTTGACGCAGTGGAAGCTGCTGCTAATATAACTGAACCTGCCATTCCACATAATAATAAGAAAAATAAAGCAATAAATATGGATGCACCTGATGTGCTTTTACACTTTTTTATTACCATGATGCCTCCTATTTCATATATCATTAAAATAGTTCTTAGTATAATTTATAACTATATTAAAAAAATTTCCCCTAAATTCTACTGATTTATTATTTTTTTGTCTAATGCATTTTTTGTATATCTGTTATACATTTTTATAATATTTATCTATTAATTCAATAAAATATTTTGTTTCTGATGATAAAGCATCTATTCTTTCATTAATCATCAAAATAAGATGCATTTCAACGTTACAATTTTGAATCTGTTTGCTACAGATTCCTTCTTTTTCCAATTCTTCTATCTGCCACTTGTTTCCAAATAAAAAGCAATCTGTACTTTTTAAAATACTTTTTATAATACGATAATTATTTATAGTTAGTGACCTATGAAAATCTTTTATGACTACATCATCAATGGCCATTCCTAATCGTAGCGTAGAATATAAATCAAAGGGCAAATGTAAATATGTGGTTGGTAACATTTCCTTTAGTACAATAGTATCTTTGTCATAAAATGGATGTTCCTTTCCCATATGAACATAAAGAGGAGATACATCTAACGGTAATATTTTAATCCTTTTTGCCTGTGCATTTTTTTGTATTAATGGAAGCTCAATATCGTTTACAACAGCTATTCCTAGTTCACTTGCCCCTGTATAAACATTATCAATAAGCTTTTCTAGGGTTACTTCATCTATATTTAATGATATTTCACTTAGCTTATAACTATTTTTAAACTCAGCAAAAATTTCTTCCTTAATAAATAAAGAATACACAGATATATTCAACTCTGTAAATAACTCATCAATATTTTTCTTTTTTAGATTATTAATCACTTTTAATTCATCTAAAATTGATTGAGCATATCGATAAAGTATTTTTCCCTCTTTTGTAGGAATAACGCCCTGGTTTTTTCTATATAATAATTGTTTTCCCATTTCGTCTTCTAATGATTTTAATACTCGGCTTAATGTTGGCTGAGTAACAAATAACTTTTCTGCTGCTTTATTAATACTTCCACATTCAACCACTACCACAAAACTTTCTAGTTGTGAAAATTTTATCATGTTGACTCTCCTCTTTACTGTTCTCCTTATCTTACATATTATTCTTCAAGACTTTCCATTGGAACAAATACTCTTTTTTTATGAAGTTCCATTGCTTCATTTTTTCCTTCTGCCTCTTCACAAAAAATATTTTGTGAATTTACTAATATTTTACCACGTTTATCCACTTTTTCATAGTCCCCATTTGGTTGTAAAATATGGGATTTTACATTGTCTTCTAACTCCACTTGTAAAATATGAATTACTTGTTCTTTTAATTCTTCTTCTACTACTGGAAACATAATTTCTACCCTTTTATCTAGATTTCTTGGCATCCAGTCTGCACTTGCCATATAGACTTCTTCTTCACCATCATTGTAAAAATAAAATATTCTACTATGCTCTAAAAAGTTTCCGACAATAGAACGAACAGTAATATTTTCACTTACTTTTGGAATACCTACTTTTAAACAACATATACCACGAACAATTAAATCAATTTTTACGCCCGCACTACTTGCTTCATATAACGCAGCAATAATTTCTTTATCACATAAAGAATTCATCTTTGCAATAATACGAGCTTCTCCTCCATTTTGTGCGTGCTTCATTTCTCTTTTAATTAAACGAAGAAATTTTCCTCTTAACCATAATGGTGCAACAGATAGCCTATTCCATGATAGTGGCTCTGAATATCCAGATAACATATTAAATACTGCTGTTGCATCTTCTCCAATTAACTTATTGCAAGTAAGAATACCTAAATCTGTATATAGCTTAGCAGTTGCATCGTTGTAATTTCCTGTTCCTAAATGAACATATCTTCTAATTCCTTCTTCTTCATTTCTTACAACTAATGTAATTTTACTATGAGTTTTTAATCCTCTTAGTCCATAAATAACATGACAACCTGCTTTTTCTAGCATTTTCGCCCAAATAATGTTATTTTCCTCATCAAATCTTGCCTTTAACTCTACTAAAACACTTACTTGTTTTCCATTTTCTGCCGCTTTTGCAAGTGCTGCAATAATCGGTGAATTTCCACTAACACGGTATAATGTTTGCTTAATGGCAAGAACCTTTGGATCAACAGATGCTTGTCGAATAAAATCTACAACTGGATCAAAGGTTTGGTATGGATGATGCAGAAGAATATCTCCTTTACGAATATTTTCAAAAATATTTTTGCTTGTGTCAATGGCTGCCACTGGTTTTGGAATATATTTTTCTGTTCGTAAATGATCATATCCTTCTAGTCCATTTAACTTCATTAAAAATGTTAAATCTAATGGACCATTAATTTCATAAATGTCTTCTTCCTTTACTGCCAATTCCTTTTTCAATATTTTAAGAAGTTGTTTATCCATACGTTCTTCTACTTCTAGTTTAATTACTTCTCCCCATTGGCGCTTCTTTAACTGCTTTTGAATTTCTTTTAATAAGTCTGCCGCTTCTTCTTCATCAATACTTAAGTCTGCATTTCTTTCCACTCGAAATGGATGGGCACATACAATATCATAATTTAAAAATAATTTTTTCATATTACGTTCAATTACTTCTTCTAATAAAATCATACGATACCCCTCTTTTGTCGGTATTCGTATAATTCGTGGCAATACAGAAGGTACTTGAACCATTGCAAATTCTAACGGTGCATTATCTTCATCTTTTTTCTCTAACAGCGCTGCTATATTAAGTGACTTATTTCTAATCAGTGGAAAAGGTCTTGAAGAATCTACTGCCATTGGAGTTAATACTGGATAAACAGAATCCATAAAATATTTATCTACAAACTCTCTTTCCTTTTCTGATAACTTTTCATGGCTTTGTATAATTTCAATTCCTTCTTGCTCTAGTGATGGAACTAGAGAACGATTATACGTAGAATATTGAACAGAAACAAACTCATGTAGTTTCTTTCCTATTTGATCTAGCTGTTCTTGTGGAGTTAGTCCTGCAATATCTGGCTTTTTATAGCCCGCATGAACCATATCCTTTAAAGAAGCCACACGGACCATAAAAAATTCATCTAAATTAGATGCAGTAATACTTAAAAACTTCACTCTATCTAATAATGGTAAACTTCTATCTCTTGCCTCACTTAATACTCTTTGATTAAACTGAATCCAACTTAACTCTCTATTTTTATAATATTCTGATTTTGTAAAATTTTCCCCCATCTACACTACTCCTTTCTTTTTCTTTAGTACCGGACGTATTCCATATACTTCTTCAAAAAATTCTGCTTTCCCTTCTAGTAATCCAGACTCTAGGGTAATATCTAATAATGTATCTGCTGTAATGACTAATTGTCTATTTTTTACTGTAATTTTAATATCTTTAAACTTTTGTTTATGGCTTCTATCCATTGCATTTCCCAAGCGTAAAATAGCGGTTAACTTTAATATAATAAGGTATGCTTTTTCTGAAAGCTTTCCTTCAAATTCACTATATGATGGGAAAGGACTTGTATTGTACTTAACAATGTTAGCTACCATCTCTCTTTCTTTATGAGATAAGCCGATAATTTCCGTTGACATTATAATGTTATAAGCACAATCTCCTGGAAGCCCCATGTTAATATATTTTCCACAATCATGTAAAATAGCTGAAATTTCAAGTAACAGTCTTTCTCTTTTCCCTAAACCATGAAATTGCTTCATAGCATCAAACAATTTACATACACTATTTTCCAAAATTTGTGTATGACCTTTATTGGTCATATAACGTTTTGCTATTACTCTTGCTGCTGCTAAAATATCCTTGCTAAAGTCATGCTCTACTGTGATTAACTTCTTCTTTTCTGCATAATCTGCAACAATGCCATCACAAAAATCTACTTTAGGAATCCAGATAAGTTCTGCCTTTACTTCATCTAAGATTTTTTTATACATTATAGCACATGGAAGAATCATTTCAGCATGTCCTGTTGGAATTTCAAAATATTCTTCTATTTCCTCTACATTCATTTTAATTACTTTTTCATATAGACTATTAAACTGCTCTGCAGTAATAGAATCTTCTTTGTCAGTTCCTATATCTTTTTTGATTAAATGAAGCAGCCCATCACCAATACCAATCACATTTTTTATTTCCCTATCCTTTAAGAAAAATTTTTTAAACGTATTAATATCGTTATCTACTAATTCAGAAATCAACATTCTTGAGTTAATATCATCGCCTACGCCATTTAGTATTTCTAAAATTCGTAAGCTACCCAATCGAATATTTTGAGTTGTTACTAATGATTTTTTATCAAATAAGGAAATTTGTATACTTCCTGCTCCTACATCAACAATAGCTGTCCCTTTTTCAATCATTTTTGCAAAAGATACTTCTTTACTTGCAACTCCTTTATAAATAAGAAATCTTTGCTCTGAATTACTTATAACTTTAACTTCAATCCCAGTTCTTACTTTAATTTGATCTAATACAATAGTACTATTGCTTGCTTCTCTAATGGCACTCCCTGAATAGGCACGATAGTCATTTACTTGATAAGTCTTCATAATATCGCAAAAACCTTGAATAACACCACATATTTCATCTAATGTAGCATAACTTATTTTCCCTGCTGTATATGTTTCCTTTCCAAGAGCTAGTACATGTCGAATGCAATCAATAGACTCAATGCGATTTTTGTTAATTTCAAAAATTTCTAACTTTAACTCATAGGAGCCTATATCTAATACTGCTAACCTGGTAACTGCCATATAATCACCTCTTCATTTTCCATTAGTATTATTTATTTTTAGTATATCCTTAACAGTTTTATTTGTCTAGCAAAATACCTTTTGATTCCTTTAATTTTTAAAAATTTAATATACTTTTTACACTATTGTTATATAACATCTTTTTATATGAATCGTCTTTATAAGCATACCCATTTTACCATTATGTAGCCACTGTCGCTTTATTATGAAATCTTGAACAAAAAAATTATTATTGCTATAATATAAGAATGTCTTAAAAGTAAAGTGATATATTTTTCATAAGATAAACTCACTAGGCTCTAATAAAGTGAAAGGAATATATAGCTATGGACACATTTATTACTAATAGGAAGGAAACAATAAAAACTTTAATAACCCAAATAAAACCATCTCTTCCTGTTATTTATTTTTTCTTATTACTATTTTACTCTATCATTATTCTCTTTGGAACAAAATATGTTATGATTGCAATGGTCATAACATTACAATTTAAATTAAATTATCAGAAGAATCATACAATAAAAGGGCTTGCTATCTTTGTAATTACTCAGCTATGCTTACAATTTCTTGCTTTTTTTGCTACACTTAACCTTCCCCTTTGTATTATTTTAAATATAATTGTTCCATTTATATTTATTTTTGCAAAAAGTTCCCAATTCTATCCTTTGGGATATTTCTCCTATTTGATGACATTTACTTTTTTGCAATTAACTCCTGTCAATTTTAGTGGACTACCTTATCAACTAACAGTAATGATATATAGCCTACTATTATTTACCGTTGCTATTGTTTTATATAATCATAACCATGCTAAAGTAGAAATTGGGTTTAAAAGTGAACAACAGGGCATGAATTTATTGGCTTCTCTTATAAAACAGCAAATACACACCCCTAATAAAATATTAGATTTGAAGCCACTTCAACTAATTCAGCAATCTCTTTATAAGAAAGCTTATGAAACTCGAGGCCGTAAGCATATTCTTTCTGAAGAAGGAAGAAAACACTATTTATTTGCTCTTATGTTTCAACGAGCCATTTACTGCATTACTTATTTAAATAATCTAGATACGAACTAGACATTGAAACAAAAACGTTTCTTTTAGATTTTGCTCATTATATGGAATGTGTTAGCTCTACTAATTTTTATATGCCATATGATTTAAAGCTTAAAATTCAAGGAGAGCAACTGTATAAAAAATCAAAGCAAGGAAATAACGACATTTTCTTTCAAGTAGAAATGATTTTACGAGTTTTTTTACTTATTGTAGAAAATATAACTACAAATGAATCAAGCACAAATACATGGAAGGTTCCTTACTTTACTCGTATTAAGGAATATATTTGCCATCAACTACATCCAAATTCTTTTGAAATTCGCTTTGCCCTCCGTATGAGCGCAGTTTTAGTGATTGGTATGTCTTATAATCTTAAAGTAGATGCCACTCGCAGCTATTGGTTAGCATTAAATATGTTTTTACTACTACGTCCAATGTATGAAGAAAGCAATACCAGAATGAAAAATCGTTTTTTTGGTACGGCGATTGGCTGCTTACTAACGTCATTGTTGCTTCTTATTATTCCAAATAGCCTTGCTCACATTTTCATTGGAAGTATTTTAGCTGCATCTACTTTTGTTCCTATGCCTGGAACAATCCTTCATACATCCCTTACTACTTCCTTTGCTGTTGTTATGTCCTCCATTGCTATTGATGGTATGCTAGCATCGGAGCTTCGTATGTTTTATGTATGTATTGCTATTTTAATTGTATTAGTTATTAATAAATTTTTCTTCCCTACAAGTATGGGGAGTCAATTTAAATATAATGTACAGTATATGTTTCATATGCATTATACTTATTTAAAATTATTAGAAGAATCTATGTTTCATTCTGTGGAATATTGGAGAATCGGAAATGCCCAGATTCAGTATCAGCTTGTATATGGTCAGATTAAGCATTTTTTAGAGCATTGTAACAAAGATAATCTTCCATATTCCAAGGAATACTATTTATCCTTTTTTCATATATTATGGAATATGTTTTTAGAAATGGAACAAATGCTATTTGTTATGACACAGGGTAATAATGTAGATTTTCATACCCCTATATTATTAGCTAACATTAACTATTGGAATGGTGAGCTACGCACCATTTATAAGGCAATATTTTCCTCTACAAACAATCCTGTGAAGACTACTATTTCCCTAGGCTATTCACAACAAAATAGCCCACTTTATCAATGGATGAAACAATATAATACAAATTTTGCAAAACTATATCAGTTTGTAGAATACAATCACTAATTATACAACTACCTTTTTATTAAAAAAGCCAATATCCAAATGAAAAAATACCCCAAATGTTACATATATTTTATCTAACATTTGGGGTATTTTTCGTTTTGGACTTAGCTATATATCCTTCTTTTTTCGTTACAATTTTTTTAGTCTAATTTTAAATCGTTTTCTTTTATCCATCCCTTTTTATAAAAGAGCTGTCCAATTGCCCATGTTAATATTGCTGGAAGAACAAAGCTAATGAGTAGTAATCCAATCCAATCCATAGGTAAAATAGAAGTCTTGATTCCTGCTTCTATGTCAGAAAGCCAACCGGTATACACTCCTATTTGTCCTACTAGCCCACAAGTTCCCATACCTGAAGATACTGCTGCTCCATTCATTTCTAATTGAAATATACAAGTTGCTAGTGGACCTGTAATGGCAGAAACCAGTATTGGTGGTATCCATATCTTTGGATTTTTCACAATATTTCCCATTTGTAGCATAGATGTTCCTAACCCTTGTGATACCAATCCACCAATTCCATTTTCCTTAAAGCTCATAACTGCAAAACCAACCATTTGTGCACAGCAACCTGCAACTGCTGCTCCCCCTGCTAGTCCTGTCAGACCTAGCGCAGCACAAATGGCTGCACTACTAATGGGAAGTGTAAGAGCTATACCAACAACAACAGATACAACCATTCCCATTACAAATGGTTGCAAATTAGTTGCCCACATAATAATTTCCCCAACAAAACTAGCTGCCTCTCCAATGGCTGGTGCACAAAAGATAGATAGCAATACTCCTGATAAAATAGTTACTAATGGTGTAACTAAAATATCAACTTTCGTTTCTTTTGATACTGCCTTTCCAAGTTCTGAGGCAACAATGGCAACGACTAATACTGCCAATGGACCTCCAGCTCCTCCTAATGTGTTGGCAGCACCACCAACTGCTACTAAAGAAAATAGCACTAATGGTGGGCATTGTAAAGCGTATCCAATAGCAACTGCCATTGCTGGACCTGATGCTTCTTTTGCATAATCACCAACCTGTACTAAAATAGAAATCTGTAGCTGTGTTCCCAAAGTAGATAAAATCGTACCAATTAAAAGTGATGCAAACAACCCCTGTGCCATAGCACCTAATGCATCAATACCATACCGTTTTGCTGAAAAAATAATATTTTTTCTTTGTAAAAACTTTTTCATAACATACCTCTCTTCTCACTTTTCTATTATTACCTACAATTTTACATTGTTTATTGCATAAGTAGGCAACTGCTTTTATGTGGTTTTTCCACATTTCTATTACAAAAAATATAGTATCATATGTCTTGTCATTAGACAATATTTAATTTACAGATATCTATTCATTAATAAACCATTCCAATCTAATTTCTGTATATCTGCTATTTTCGGTTGATATATAGATTTATGACACTATCTTTACTGTACTGTATATGGTTTTGTGGATACGATCCGTATTTTATTATATAGTTTTATGGGTAGGTACTAGCTCTGTTTGAATTATATAATTTTATAGGTACTATCTCTCATCCTCTTATCTTCAATGGTTAGATTTTAGTTCTAACTATTTGAAGCAGTTCTCTTTGAGAAATAAACCTACTTGCTCATTTTCTATTTTTTTTTTTTGATGCAAACCTCCAAAACTAAACCATCATTCACTTACGCTAGTAATAAACATTTGATCACATCTTATTTCATACTGATGAAAAGTAAAATCGCCTTCTAATTGCTATCCATTTTCTTCAACTAGAATACAGGAATGAAATAAATGAATTTGTTGCTTTAAATGATATCCCCTTTCTTGTATCTCTACCTCATACATTCCAAGCATATGAAAAAGTCTTTGCGTAATTTGAGCTACACATTCTCTATTCATTGTATAGATAGACACTCGGTCTCCCATAGAAAATATTTTTCTTACACATAACACCTTTACCTTCTTAACTCATCATACACATAAAATTTTTGACATAAGTAAAATGCTAATTCTTTTATATAGACCTCCTACTTTTGTATTGGTAATATTAATTTTTTATTTCAGTTACTTTTTATACTCTTATATGTGTTCCTTTTCCTATTATTTCTAGCATGTTGGATATGAAAAGATATTTTATATGTTATAGATATTTTATATGTTATAGATACTTTAAACTTCAATGTCTGTTGTGTGGAGATAATACTATATGTGGCTTTTTTCTATGCCTAGTATTTAAGATTTGTTTTAAACGTAGACGCTTGTATAGACACTTACACTTGTATGTATTGTAATATATCCTATGTTGTTATTAAACCATAAAGGAGCTTAATGATGGCAAATACAACAAATTTCAATACATCCTATGTTGTTATTAAACGCTTACACGGTCTACACCCTTAGCAGGGGTGCCTCTATTTCAATACATCCTATGTTGTTATTAAACTGGCAGAAAGAAGGATGTTCTCAAAAAGCATTATATTTCAATACATCCTATGTTGTTATTAAACCGTAGCTTTCTATACGTAATCGTATTTCTGCTAGATTTCAATACATCCTATGTTGTTATTAAACAAGCGAATTGGGATAAAGGATTAACCGCTTACAACTATTTCAATACATCCTATGTTGTTATTAAACTTTAGATAATATACAACTTACCCCTAGTAAGTTAATATTTCAATACATCCTATGTTGTTATTAAACACATAGTTCTTATTGCTCAATTCGACAATATGATATTTCAATACATCCTATGTTGTTATTAAACTTATTTGTTGATACTATAGAAAAAATTCCTTATTATTTCAATACATCCTATGTTGTTATTAAACTTCAATGCAAGAGAGTGGAATACAAAAGGTCGTTCATTTCAATACATCCTATGTTGTTATTAAACTCTTAATACCTTTTCTAACAACCATCATTCCGCCAAATTTCAATACATCCTATGTTGTTATTAAACGAAATTGAACTAAGTTTTGAAAAACATTTAGAGCTATTTCAATACATCCTATGTTGTTATTAAACTATATGCGTCTATTTCTGCTAAATGCTTTACGCAGATTTCAATACATCCTATGTTGTTATTAAACAGTGACAAAATGTAAACAATTTTTTTGTACATTAGATTTCAATACATCCTATGTTGTTATTAAACTATATGCGTCTATTTCTGCTAAATGCTTTACGCAGATTTCAATACATCCTATGTTGTTATTAAAC
>CALWGN010000229.1 GCA_944380055.1 uncultured Lachnospiraceae bacterium | reverse complement strand
ACTTATCTACTACGATTGTGTGCTGCTCAATTATTGCATTTATGATATTTATTGCTGGAATTAGCTACAAATGGGTAATCGGAGCAATTGGTGTTTGTGTAGCTGGTATAGTAGGGATTGTATCTTTAACATTAAATGGAGTAGGTCTTTTAGAGCCACATCAAATTGAAAGAATTGTTGCATTTATGGAGCCAGAAAAGTATCCAGATTTAACATACCAACAGCGCTTTTCAGTTATGGCAATTGCTGGTGGAAAGTTAAATGGAAAAGGATTGAATAATTCTACTTTTGATTCTGTTAAAAATGGTAATTTTTTATCTGAAGAACAAGGTGATTTTATTTGGGCTGTTGTAGGAGAAGAACTAGGGTTTATTGGGTGTTGTGTAATTCTTATATTAATTTTATTAGTAGTAGTTGAATGTTTAAGAATTGCTAAAAATTCAAAAGATTTCTCAGGTCGTTTAATGGCAGGAGGTATTGCAACATTATTTGCTATTCAAAGTTTTGTAAATATTGGTGTTGCAACTCTTATTTTACCAAATACTGGGATTCCGTTACCATTTATTAGTTCAGGATTAAGTTCATTATTAAGTTCATTTATATGTATTGGGCTTGTTTTGAATATTGGATTACAGCGGAAGAAGTAAATATAATAACACTAAGTTAAAGGAGGAACCTTATGAATATTGGATTTATGGCTCATGATTCAAAAAAGAAATTAATGCAAAATTTCTGCATTGCTTATCGTAATATATTTAGTAAGCATGAATTATATGCAACAGGAACGACAGGTCGCTTAATAGAAGAAGTAACGAATTTACACGTTCATAAGTTTTTAGCGGGTCACTTAGGAGGAGAACAACAATTGGCGGCTCAAATAGAACATAACGTGATTGATTTAGTAATATTTTTAAGAGATCCATCTACAAGAAAAAACCATGAACCAGATATAACAAATATTATTCGTTTATGCGATAAGCATAGTATTCCATTGGCTACAAACTTAGCTACGGCTGAAATGTTAGTGAAATCACTAGAACGCGGTGATTTAGAATGGAGAGAGGCATATAAATGATAAGTCAAAAATTGAAGCAATTAATGTGTAGTGTGCTCATATTTGGAAGTGTACTTACCGTATCTGGTTGTAATAGTATTAGTTACTTAAGTCCATTTAAAAGCAATAACTCTAGCTTATTTTCATTAACAGAAGAAAATAATTTATACAATAGTGATTCTATTGCATCCGATTTATGTGTTATACTAGATGAGACTAAATTTAATAGCAATGATATTTCAGCAACAGGAGCAGGGTTATTTAATACTACAAACAAAGAAACAGTATATAGCAAAAATGCGTTTTTAAAACTTGCTCCTGCAAGTTTAACAAAAATTATGACAGCGTTAGTTGCTATTAAATATGGAAATTTAGAAGATGAAGTTGTATTAGGTGATGAAGTTGTCATTACAGCACCAGATGCATGGTTGTGTAAAGTTTCACCAGGTGATAAATTTACATTAGAACAACTAATAAATGCCATGTTAGTTTATTCAGGAAATGATGTAGCTGCCGCTATAGCAGTACATATAGCTGGAAGTATTAGTGAATTTTCAAAAATGATGAATAAAGAGGCAAAAGCATTAGGGGCAACCTCAAGTAATTTTATGAATCCACATGGATTAGATGAAGAAACTCATTATTCCACGATTTATGATATGTATTTAATTTTTAATGAATGTTTAAAGTATGATGTTTTTCGTGACATTATTAGCCAGACTTCGTATACTTGTACATACACAAATAAAGACGGTATAGATGTGACAGCAACTTGGAATAATACAAATGGCTATTTTACAACTCAAATTAATCCACCTGATGGAATTACTGTATTTGGTGGAAAAACAGGAAATACAGAGAATGCTGGACGTTGTTTAGTACTTTTATCTGAGTCAGAGAGTGGGAATTCTTATATTTCTGTTATTTTTAATGCACAGGATTATAATACACTTTATGAACAAATGAATTTACTATTAGAAAAAGCAAAATAAAATAGAAGGAGCTAAACTGCTCCTTCTTTTTTACCCTATAGGAAATTTTAGAGGTTGTATATACTAAAATACCTATTTTTCATCACCAGTGCAACCGATTCTTCCAAAAAGACTAATTAGATATAATCCACAAATACCAACGACAGCATACACGATTCTACTAAGCAAAGTCATATCACCTAATAGCCATGCAACTAAATCAAAGCGAAAGAAACCGATTAGTCCCCAGTTGATAGCACCAATAATTGTAATAACCAGTGCTGTGTAGTCAAATGCTTTTGAATTCATTTAAACACCTATCCTTTCATAGAAAATTCAACTTATTCACTAATATAGTTGTCTTATGTTATTATGTATAGATTTAAAAAAAATATTATAAAACTTTCAAAAATAGAAAAAATATAAATTATGTATTATATTTTGCTATTTACTACTTTTCATATATAAGAAAAACATTTATAATAAATAGAAGTGTAAGGTAAAAATGTTCCTATTTACATAGTCAAATAATAGTTGAACACATATTTGGAGGTTATATGAGACAGAAAAGTCAGGTAAGAAAAAAATATCGTAGAAAAAGACGTAGTTTTTCTATTACAACTGTTCTTTTTTTAGGTATTGCAGTATATTTGTTGGTACATACAATTGGATATTTGACAAAAGATAAAATAGGTATATTTGAAGTACAAGCTTCTGCTGAATATTCTTCTAGTCCAACATATACTGGTATTATTAGTCGTGAAGAGACAGTTTATACAACAGAAAATGCAGGCTATATTAATTATTATATTCGAGAAGGAAAAAAGGCTAGTGTAGGAACAACAGTATATACATTAGATCAAACGGGGCAATTTGCATCTATGTTAGCAGATACTCTTGGAGATATACAATCATTATCAAATGAAAATTTAAAAAAGATAAAAGAAAGTATGATAAGTTTTAGTACATCGTTAGATCCGATGTATTTTAAACAAGTATATGAAGAAAAGAGTAACTTATCCATATCATTAATCGATTCTTTAAATATGACAGCATTGGAAAACCTAGGTAATACAATAGATACATCTGCATTTCAAAAAATATCTGCTGATGAAAGTGGCTTTATTGTGTATCGAAGTGATAATTATGAAGGGATTAGTCCAACAGATGTTACAGCAAGTACATTTGATAAAAAGAATTATTCTAGTACAGTTTATAAAGCAGGTGAACTTAGAGAAAAAGGTGGTTTTGCTTATAAATTAGTAAAGGACGATAATTGGACAATTACTTTTCCACTATCAGAAGAGGATGTATTGTCTTATAACGATAAAACAAAATTAGAAATTTACTTAAAAGATATCGATGTAACAACTACTGGGAATTTTTCTACATTTAAAGCATCCGATGGGACAACAATGGGAAAGATTGATTTAATTAAATATGGTTCATCTTATTGTGAAAATCGATTTGTAGATTTTACTATTACAGAAAAAGATGTATATGGTATAAAAATTCCAAAAACATCAGTTGTGAGTAAAAGTTTTTTCACCATTCCAAAGGAATATTTGACAAAAGGTGGTAATGGTAGTCAGTTAGGAGTGAATAAAGAAGTTGTAGACACCAATGGAAATGCAACAGTACAATTTATAGCAGTATCAATTTATGAGACAACAGATACCGAATATTATATTGACTCTTCAAATATTGCTTCTGGAGATACCATTATAAAGCCTGATTCCCAAGATAAATATCAAATTAGTGTTTCAGCACCACTAGATGGAGTTTATAATGCTAATAAAGGATATAGTGTATTTCGGAGAGTGGAAATCTTAGCAGAAACAAAAGATAAAGAATATTATATTATAGAACCTTCAACAAAATATGGAATTTCTCCATATGACCATATTGTATTGGATAGTAAAAATGTAGTAGAAAATCAATCACTATATTAAAATCATTTTATATCGTTTATAAGATAAATGCAAAAATGAGAAAGGATGTAAAACAGTATTGTCTTTTACAGTGGGTAATATTATGATAGAGGAAAATATTAAATTAGTTAGAGAAAAAATTGCTTCTTCTTGTGAACAATCAAAACGAACGAATAATATTACATTGGTTGCAGTTAGTAAAACAAAGCCAATAGAATCTTTAATGGAAGCATATAATTGTGGACAACGTATTTTTGGTGAAAATAAAGTTCAGGAATTGTGTCAAAAATACGAAACTATGCCAAAAGATATTCAATGGCATATGATAGGGCATTTACAACGTAATAAAGTAAAATATATTGTACCATTTATTTCTATGATTCATTCGGTAGATAGTGTACGACTAGCTGAAGAAATTTCAAAGGAAGCTAGTAAAATACAACGAAAAATTCCTATATTGATAGAAGTAAACATGGCAAAGGAAGAAAGTAAGTTTGGTTTTTTTGAAAAAGAAGTGG